>PXAP01000025.1 GCA_003567115.1 Bacteroidota bacterium | reverse complement strand
GTAACTCCCGTTGAGGTGAAATATAAGACCAGGATCAGAAATAGCGATTACAACAACCTGTACCTTTTCTGTAAAAAATTCAAAGTTTCCAGAGCTGTTATGCTTGTTAATGCCATTGAACCGCAAACGGTCGTTTTCAAAGGTTTGCCCATAGAAATGAAGCCTGTTTACAGCATATTGTCCTGATGGCTCGCAATACGCTTCGATTGACGGTGGCTTCCTGATTCTCACTTCGCCCCCTATTGCGAGCCCGTTGAATTGACAATTTTCTTTATGAGGGCAGGTCAGATAAGGCTACTCCCATTATCAGCTAAAAGGTTAACCCTGAGCAGGTTCAAAATTAAATAAATATCATCTCACTGCTGATAATATTGGACAATAAAGAATTGAGAAAAATTAAAAGTTCTTAACAAGTTTAATTTTGGTTATAAATGTACCACTTTTAAGTCTATTGTGAAAAAAGTCAGGGACTGAATAAAAAGAACAGACAGGATTGATGAAAAGATTAATAAAAGTGACCTGCGGGGCAAAAGAATAATTACCGGATTGAATAATAACTTATTCAGGAATCCTTAAATCTGTCAGATTAATTATTTTTTTTGTTACTTTGAGAGAGTAGAAAATATTATGTGAATATTAACCTCATTAACCCGAATACAATATGAAAAATTGTTCATCATCACGCAGACGGTTTATCAGAAATACAATTCTGGCAGGAGGTGCCGGATTGCTTGGAGCCGATGCTTTAATGGGAAGGCCTTTATCTGTTCAGAGCGGGCCATCTCTTAAAGGTAAAAAGGTGCTTTTTGTTTACGGAGGATGGGAGGGTCATGATCCTGTACCCTGCAGGGATCTTTTTGTTCCCTGGATGCGGGAGGAAGGTGCAGATGTAACGACATCCGATACCCTCGATGCCTACCTCGACGAAGAGCTTATGGGCTCCCTTGACCTTGTGGTGCAGGTCTGGACTATGGGAGAGATCACGGGTGACCAGGAAAGAGGTCTTCTTAATGCAATTCGCAACGGTTGCGGTATTGCAGGCTGGCATGGGGGACTGTGTGATTCATTCAGGAATAATGTCGAATACCAGTTTATGACAGGAGGGCAATGGGTATCACATCCCGGAGGTATTATTGATTACAGGGTAAATATAATTGACCATGATGATCCGGTAACAAAAGGACTCAGGGATTTTGACATGCATTCTGAGCAGTATTACATGCATGTTGACCCCAACGTAAAAGTTCTGGCAACCACCACATTTACCGATGAGCATGCTAACTGGATAGGAGGCACCGTAGTGCCGCAGGTATGGAAGAAGTACTATGGAGGCGGGAGGGTATTTTATTCAGCCCTGGGTCATGTGGTAGGTGATTTTGAGGTGTATGAGGCGCTGGAGATTCAGAAGCGCGGAATCCGCTGGGCAGCCGAAAGCAAATATCATCCCCGTGAAAAGTGGATAAGTCCGGTCTATAAGTAAGACAGGTCAAATCTGCAGCAAGGGATAACCTCATCTTTTCATTTTGCCTGGAGCCGGTGTTCAGGCGGTGACTATATCTTTTTTATCCTTATCCCAGAAAACTTTGGTCTGCAGCCTGTAGGCCTGTGTTCCCATATGAGCTGCAAGAGCCTCTTCAACGCCTGCCCGGATATCGCACGAAGTTTCCCCGGCCCCTCTTACGGCATCCAGCCACTCTTTAATGTGCAGGAAGGTGGTATCAACCCTTCTCCCCCCTCTGTATGTATAGAGCAGACCCCTGCTGGCGAAGTACTGCTCTGTTGCCGAGGTCACTACGTCAACTCCTTCTCTTCCGGGCACGAATGAGAGCAGAGGGGTATCCGGCTGAATAATGCCCGCTTCAATTTGCTCACTGTAACGTGTTGAGTTCCTGTCCGGATATACCGTCATATTGGCGCTTAATTCCATACTGGCATCATGGCCGAAGAATGTCTTGTAGCGCTGCTTGCTACTGGCAAGTGAGGCGCTGTACAGTAGATTGAGGTCATGATCGGGATATTCATAGCTTACCTGCAGGATATCCGGAACAGTACGTCCGTCCTTAAAATAGTATATACCTCCCGATGCAACAGCTGAATGGGGGATACCTATGCCGGTTACCTGGTTGATGGCATCGAATTCATGGGTGAAAAGATCGCCTGTGAGTCCGGTGCTGTAATCCCACCAGCAACGCCAGCGGAAAAAACGTTCAGGTGAGAAGGGATGATTCGGTGCAGGTCCGAGAAACTGCTGCCAGTCTATCGTCTGCTCGCTGGCTTCAGGGTGAATATCATAAACCCATGCACCATTTGGGGAGTTCCTGTTGGTATAGCATTCTATCTTGGTGATCTTGCCAAGAATATTTTTGTCAATGATATCTTTGGCTCTCATATTGCTTTCGATCTGCCGGTTCTGGTGTCCGAGCTGAAAAACAACGTTATTTTCCCTGACCGCATTTTCAATGTCATGAGTTTCAGCTACAGTCAGTGAAAGTGGTTTTTCCAGATAGATGTGTTTTCCGGCCTTTGCTGCCTCGATTGCCATTTTGGCATGCCAGTGGTCGGGTGTTGCAATTATTACGGCATCAATATCGTCAGCATTGAGCAATTCCTTGTAATGGCTGTAGAATTTAGCCGGTTCGCCCTTTTGCCCGTTGGTTCCTGCACGGTGGATATTGGCAGATGCTTCCAGGGCCCTTTGGGAGTGGACTGTAAAGATGTCGCATACTCCTGTTATCCTTATGTTAAGATCTTCCTGATCCATGTACACCTGAAGGCGGTCATCGGCCCGGTCAAGTGCAGCGGCTTCCGCCCAGCTGTCAATTTGTTCAGGATGGGCAAATCCTGCTGAACGCAGTATCTGTTCACCCCGGATTCCGAATCCGATTATCCCGATGCGGAGAGTATCGTGATTATCTGCCTGAACCGGCTTAAAAGGCATTGATTCATTAAGCGATTCCAGGTTCAGATCCTTAAGAAGCTGGTTCTGCCTGTAATGCTGCAGGCTCTTTTTCCGGAAGGCACCGTAAAGCAATGCACCAGCAAAAGGTATGGTTGCAAGGCTTTTCAGTGCATCTCTGCGTGATATATTTTCTTTATTGGTTTTTTCCTTTTTGTCGTTATTTGAATTTTTATTGTCCATTTTGATTGCAAGTGAAAATTTATGGTAAAAAAATTTTAACGGTTAATTTATTATGTTGCATTTTTTAAGCAGCCTGTCAATGCCAATTATATGCCCGGTGGGATAAACAAAAAGCACAGCCAGGGCAAGCAGTTCAACAAGATTTTTATTGACCCACAGATAACTGCCCTCACCCGGGAATATGTATTCTGACATCATCAAAGGTGGCTGAGCCACAAAATAAAAGAAAATCAGGATCATTCCCGCAATCTTGGCGTATTTTGTAAAAATACCTGTTATAAGTGCGAAGCCAATCAGGGTGAGTCCCCACATATTTAACTGGTCGGAAATTGCCAGGGCTGTCGGGTTACCGGCCAGGCTCCGGAAGATTCCGGAAAACCAGCCCTGGGAGTCCATCAAAAATGCATACGCGGTCCAGTCATCCTGCAGAAGTTTTTCAACACCCTCATACATTAAATGCCAGCCTATGGCCACCCGGAGAGCTACCAGTAAAATCAATCTTGGTAAAGTGTAGTTTGTATCAAAATAATGTTTCATTTTTAATAGTAACGTAAAAAAGTTTATCAATAAATATTATTTATTTGCAGGTCTTTAAAATCGGAGTTATGAGCGATTATAATTGCCAGAGTCAATTAATGATCATACTCCATAATAATTTTTCAGATTTAAAAATTTTAAATATGTATATATAACTTCATAAAATGAAATTTTAATTGGTTTTTTGTGTTAATTATTGTTAACAGGGACGGCGCGGATATTCACCAGGATATGATATCGCAGGAACAAACGGTTAATTTAAGATAAATCGTATATTTAATCATAAGTAACTACCACCTCTGAGTTTACTGACAGTATTTCTGATGATATCCTGGCTTTCCCGGTAATTGTCAATCATACATTGCATTAATCTGAACTGCGCTCTGCATCTCCGCAGGTTTTGTTTACTGTAACGGATTGAGTAATAAATATCGCCCGAAATATAATCGGTAAGAAATCTTATCCCCATTATAAATGTCATATACTGGGATGAGAGTGTAAGGAATTGGGTTTCGGAAGGAGTGAGGAAAGAAATTGTTTTTTCGAGAAACCCTTCCGAATAGGCTTTGAATATCGGGAGACTGAATTGTATTTTGTCCAGGTCAGCTTCATCTTCCTCGCCGGTATTTGCGGCCGTACGGATTGTATCTCCAAAATCGTAGAGGGAGAACCCGGGCATAACCGTATCCAGGTCAATAACACATACAGCCCTGTCATTTTCATCAAACAGTACATTGTTCAGTTTGGTGTCATTATGTGTTATGCGCAGCGGCAGTTTATCTTCTTTTCCCAGCCTGGGGATGACCATCATTTCGTCAATTCGGGCGTTTGCAAAATCTATCTCTTTTTTAACCTCATCAACCCGGTTGCAGGGGTTGGTCTGCATTGCCCGGATAAAATTTTCATAACGCATTTCAATAGAGTGAAAGTCCGGTATAACCGGAAAAATTTCATTTGCAGGCAGATCGTGCAGGTCGCCAATAAACTGCCCGAAAGCCTTTCCGGCTTCGTGGGCGACCTTTTTGTTGGGTACAACATCATAACTTATCCCGGGGCTTATTTTTTTGTACATCCGCCAGTGGTTACCTTCCGGGTCAGTATAGTAACTTTTTCCTGTGGCTGTTTCAATGATCTCAAGCACCTCTTCGGTGCTGTCCGGCTCTCTTTTTTTCCGGATATGCCTGGTTACCTTTTGAATGTTATTCATCATTTCGGCCACCGGGGGAAATACATTTTGGTTTATTTGTTGAAGAATATAATCAGGTTGATTCTTTTCGGATGTTTTTATCAGATATGTGGTATGTATGTGACCCGATCCTGTGGGAAATCCCTCCAGAAAGGTTCCAGAGGCATTAAACTGATCAAACAGGGATTTGATATCGGGGCTGGTCATTTTATCTCCATAGTTTTTTGGGGTATTCCCCGGTTTCAATTTTTTTCAGAATATTTTTTCTTGCCGCTTCCCTGTCTTCCCTGTAGGTTATTCCAAACCATGAGGCATTGCAGGGAATTACCCTGACCCTGGCTTTCTCTTCATTAATGAGCTGGTCAACAAGAGTGGGAATATAAAATTCTGCTTTGGGGTTGTCTGTATTTTCATCAAGAAATTGTGAGAACCTTTCTTTTATATGTTTAAACACAGAGGTGGTAAAACCCCACATATTCATCGAAACGGTTGAATCACCCGGCAGAGTGGATGATTTATCATTTTCATAATAGACTATCCTGCTTCCTTCCTTTTTTATTTGTGTCAGCTCTGTGACAGATATCAGGTAATTGTTTTCATCTGTTTTGCATACTCCCCTGGAAACAGTGCCATGTTCTGAAAGAGTCTTCTTTAATTTATATCCGATCATGCAGTATTCATTCCCGGAGACATGACCTGACAGGAAATTATTAATTTTAGCGAAAGATTCATATCCGTAAAAGTCGTCTGCATTTATAGCGGCAAAAGGATTACGGACAGCGCTCTCAGAGATCATAATGGCATGTGCGGTCCCCCAGGGCTTTTTCCTGTCCGCGGGCAGGGAGTATCCTTCCGGAAGCATGTCCAGCTCCTGGAAAACATAATCCGTTTCTATACTGGTTTCAAAACGTTTGAGCAGGCTTTCTTTGAACTCCGATTCAATATCTTTTTTTATCACAAAAACAACTTTTCCGAATCCTGCCTTTATGGCATCATATACTGAGTAATCAATAATTGACTCTCCTCCCGGACCAATAGGTTCAATCTGTTTGAGGCTTCCGTAACGACTTCCGAGCCCGGCTGCCAGGATAAGCAAAGTGGGTCTGAGCATATTGCTGAATTAACATTTTAGATGAGCTGCACCGGTGCAGCCTTATTTTTTACCGTTTATATCAACCCCTGGATTTTTAATCCATAGTGGTTTAGTAATTATTTTGATTTAAGTTTTTTCCACGATTTGTAAAGCAGATAACCTGATATTACAGTTATGCCAATTAGTATAAAGGCCTCAGCAAAATCTCCGTAGAGAAGGTTACCTATGGTGAATAGGATGCTGTAAATTGCTATACTTCCGGTAATCATACAGATTATTCCTGTGGGAACATCCCACCGCAGATCATCTTCCTTTACAAGCTCTATATTTTCAGCTTTTGCTTTGTCAACCACCGGTTTCCATCCCGGGCCGCCTGGCCTGATTTTCCGGTAGAAGTCACGAAGCGTCTCTTCACTGACGGGACGGGTAAGGAAGGTGACAATGATCCACGATGCAGTTGTAAGTGCTACAACCCCGATGAACTTGATCATGGTCCAGTATGTCTCTGTGGTGGTAAGACCAAGCACCTGAACCTTATCATGTTCCAGATGTATCATTCCAAAGTTTTCTATAACAATGAATAACAGGGAGAATGCAACGGCAGCTATCATGGCGGCTATTTCAGAATAGGCATTAACTCTCCACCAGAACCACCGGATTATATAAATAAGTCCAGTGCCCGCCCCGATCATTAAAATATAATGAAATGCCTGAAGTGCACTTTGCAATACAAGAGCCAGCAGGACGGAGAAAAACATAATGGTCACGGTGCTGATTCTGCCGAATCTAACTTTCTGTTTCTCGGTTGCTTTGGGTCTTAAAAAACGTCCGTAGAAATCATTGACAAGATATGATGATCCCCAGTTAATATGTGATGCCGTGGTGGACATGAATGCAGCTATAAGGGAGGCCACCACGAGCCCAAGCAATCCGGCAGGAAGGAATTCCCTGAGCATTGCCGGGTAAGCAAAATCATGCTGTATATACCGGGTTGAAACATCCGGAAACTGATCCACCATGGACTGGATATCAGGAAAAACTATCAGTGATGCCAGTGCCACGATAATCCATGGCCATGGACGCAGGGCATAGTGAAAAAAGTTGAAAAGTAGTGTTGCTCCCACTGCATGGTCTTCATTTTTGGCAGAGAGCATCCTTTGTGCCACATAGCCGCCGCCACCAGGTTCTGCCCCGGGGTACCATACCGACCACCACTGAACAGCCAGGGGGATAAGGAATATGCTTAGAAACAGCTCAGGCTGGGTTATACTGGGCACAAAATTCAGGTTGTCAACCACATTGGGATGGGTGAACAATTCCGAAAGTCCCCCGATCTCAGGCGACCTGGTTACAAAAACAGCTGCCACCACCGCCCCGAACAATGCAAAACTGAACTGGAAAAGGTCGGTCCACAGAATCGATTTGAGACCACCAAGGCCACTGTAAAAAACCACGACTACCGCGGCAATGATAAGTGCGAGGGCTGGCTGAAGTCCCAGAAATACACCTGCGATTTTTATAAATGCAAGTGATACGGTGGCAATAACCATCACATTAAAAATAAAACCAAGGTAGAAGGCTCTGAATCCTCTTAAGAATGCGGCCATTTTACCGCTGTACCTCAATTCGTAGAATTCAAGGTCGGTCATAACCCTGGACCGGTTCCACAGCTTTGCATAGATAAAAACAGTCAGCATACCGGTAAGCAGGAATGCCCACCACAGCCAGTTGCTCGCTACCCCATCGGTGCGAACCATATCAGTTACAAGGTTGGGGGTGTCGGCCGAAAATGTTGTTGCCACCATTGACACGCCCAGCAGCCACCAGGGCATATTACGACCTGAAAGGAAAAAGTTGGTGGTACTTTTTCCGGCCTGTCTTGACGCAAAATATCCTATCGATAAGAGAATTACAAAGAACATGACCAGTATGGTCCAGTCAATCGGTTGCAGAATCATGATTTAAATGATTTTTGAAAGTTATTGATAATCGGTTCCCTGGAGAAGAGGTTTTGCATTAGCACTGGAATAGTTCCCGGCAATACGGCCTTTTCTTTGAGTTCAGAAAATAAATGCATGCAATTTTCTTAATTAATTGTCATAACAATTATAAAAATTGCTCAAAAATATAAATAATCAACAAAACAAATCAAAAAATGATAAAAAGTTTTCAGGGTTTAAACCAGAAATGGGATAAATCATCAAGAGGATTAATAATAAGCATCTTATGGGTTAAAATACAGAATCTTTGCCGGAATTACTAAAAAAGTTAACAGTGGGAAAAAATCTTATCCCTGTCCGATCAATTTATAGACCCTTTCCAAAGCCGACCTGCTCATTTGTCCCTCTGCCGTTTCAAGTCCCTTACCCAGTGATGCGTATGTAAATTCCGCTCCTGCCAGAGGAGCGGCTATCCTGGTTATTTTGCCCATATTCCCAAGTCCGATAGCAATGATATTTTTACCAAGGGAATAAAGGCTCAGCAATCTGGCATTATCTTCCGTACTGTTCACCTTGCACACTATTTTTACTATATCAGCCCCACACATTGAGCATTCCTTTACAATATTTTCCAGTTCACGTTTTACAGGAGTTTTTTCTCTGTCGTGGAAAGATATGATAACACGGCAATCATTGCCCCTGGCAAATGGTACCAGTTCTTCCAGAAATTCATCAGAAGCGTTCCATTCGAGGTCAACAAGTTCTGCTCCGGCCAGAATACCTTTCCTGAGCTTCTCAAGCCTTTCGGCATCACTTACCTTTGAAGGAGGGAAAGTAACTATGATTTTTGCATTCTGCGAGCACAGGTTTTTAATTTGCTCATCGGTTATTTTAAGCAGGTCAAGACGCAGCTCGATAAGTTCTCCCGGGCTGATTTTTTCAAATGCCTTATCAAAATTGGTATTGTCTATACTGGTACATATCATATTTATATGTTAAAGGATTTTTCATTTTTTAGTTTATAATAAGGAAAGTTTGACTTTTTTACAGGTTAAAATATATATTCAGTAAATTTAACATTTTTTATAATAACATTAGCACCATGGCTCTTTCTCCCTTTTCAGAAACCATTTCATTGTGATTGGATCACGAAAACCCGGCTTTTTTACAGGTTGGCAACAGAGATATTTGCGAATAATTTAATTACTTTGCAATCTAACTATTTATCATAATTTTTAAATAAAAAGCCATGCGAACATTACGGAATATAGTTGTGATCTTTCTTCTGACGGTACCGTCAGTTTTACTGGCTCATACTGAGCCGGTCGATCTTGACAAGGTTCACAGGATCAGGCAGGAAGGTCTTAAAAATTCACATATAAGAGACCTGGCATTTCATCTTACCGATGTAATAGGTCCCCGTTTATCGGGCAGTACCGGCCTGAACAATGCTTATCAATGGACAAGTGAAAAGCTGGAGGAATGGGAACTGAGCAACGTGCAGGTAGATCCCTGGGGTGAGTTCGGCAGGGGATGGGATAATGAGCGGTTCTATATTGCCATGACCCGGCCG
>PXAP01000273.1 GCA_003567115.1 Bacteroidota bacterium | reverse complement strand
ATTTTCTGGGCGAAAAAGAGATACCCGAAGATGCCCTGTACGGCATCCATTCTCTGAGGGCCTGCGAAAATTTTCCATATAAATCGGGATTCCACCGGGAATGGTACAGGGCTATCGGACTCACCAAGCTTGCCTGTTACCGCACCTATGGAGCATTCATAAAAGCCGCTGCCGGAAAATTCGGGAAAATGCCGGGAGCCGTCAGGCCGATAAGAAAAGATATTCTGGAAAAAATGGAACTTGCTGCAAATGAGGTTGCTGCAGGAAAATATTTCGATCATTTTATAGTTCCCGCAGTCCAGGGTGGTGCCGGCACCAGCATAAATATGAATATAAATGAGATCATTGCCAACGCAACCCTGGTTAAACTTAATTCCCAACCCGGTAACTATACTCTGGTTGACCCCATCGAACATGCCAATATATACCAGTCCACTAACGATATTATCCCCACCTCGCTGAGAATTGCCGCTATGAAGCTGCTGCTTCTGCTTGAAGAAGAGATTAACTGCCTGCGCTCTTCACTCGAGAAAACGGAGGCCCGGCACCGTAACCACCTGCGGATTGCCTATACCCAGATGCAGGAAGCAGTTCCCTCCTCATGGGGTATGCTTTTGGGAGCCTATAATGAGGCTATGTCGAGGGACTGGTGGAGGGTGTCCAAATGCCTGGAGAGAATCAAAACGGTAAACCTGGGCGGCAGTGCAGTGGGAACTGGAATTACCGTACCCCGCTACTTTATCATGGAGGTGGTCCCCGAACTGCAGCGGCTTACCGGTCTCCCTGTCGCACGCAGTGAAAACCTTCCCGATTCCACATCAAACCACGACAGCCTGGTCGAGGTCCATGCCATACTAAAGGCTTATGCCGTAAACCTTGAAAAGATGGTCTCTGATCTGCGACTGCTTTCATCAGATGTCACCGGCAGGAATGAAGTTTATCTGCCACCGCTTCAGGCAGGAAGCTCCATAATGCCCGGGAAGGTAAACCCTGTGATACCTGAGTTTGTGATCAGCGCTGCGCACAAGATCTTTGCCAACGACCAGCTTATTACATCACTTGCGGCACAGGGCTGCCTGGATCTGAATGCCTACCTCCCGGTTATCGGACATTCACTTCTTGAAAGCATCAAACTACTGATTGCGGCAAGCCAGGCACTGACCAACAAGCTTTTCAACAAAATAGATATAAACAGAAGCGTTTCCGAATCACGCCTCTATTCCAGTCCCGCCATCACAACCGCACTGGTTCCCTACACCGGATACAACAAGGCAGCTGAACTTGCCCAACTGATGAAAGAAAAAAATATCGATATCTTTACTGCCAATAAAGAGATAAACCTTTTAGATCCCTCCAGGATGGCTTCGATACTGGAGCCGGGCAATCTGCTCAAAACCGGATTTTCGCTCAAAGATCTGGAATGACTGAAAAACTTATCCCTGTACAGATTGGTTATAAACCACTCCCCGGTCACTTTAAATAAATTAAAATTGATATTACGAACATACCAGCCCTGAAAATCTTTCCCGGTCATTGCAGGCAGGAACCAGCATCCGGTTATCCATCCTTACATTTGAACTTTAACTGGCATATATTTTAATTATTTATTAATAACCTGTAGTTTTGGCAAATGCAAAAAATTTTCCGCATTCTGCTGTATCTCTCGCTTATTTTTTTTATCTGGTACCTGTACCGTGCAGATTACCTGGTTTTTCATGATATAAGCTTTAATCTGCCTAAACTTGGATTATCATTGTTCTTCCTTTTCTCGGGATTTCTCATAGCGAGCTTAAGCTGGGGGATTGCACTCAGGATCAGGGATGTTAAAGTAAAATTTTCATCTGCAGTGATCTCGCATGGCGTATATATCTTTTCCAAGTATATTCCGGGTAAATTATGGGTAATACTCGGGCGGGCCTCATACCTGAGCTCCGACAGAACCCGGCTGAAATTTATATCTCTTGTCTCACTTCAGGAGCAGCTGATATTTCTTTGGTGGGGCCTCGTGCTGAGCCTGCCGCCGACACTCTATATTTCACAACGGCCATGGATTGCCCTGATAATTACGGGCGGTATTGTCCTGCTTACTTTTCTGCTTTTTTCCGGGTGGTTTCACCGGCACTCTTCCGGACTGCTGAATAGAATCTTAAAAAGAAATTTTGATTTCAGACCGATGGAAAAATCATTTTTTATTAAAGTAAGTATTCCTGTTCTGCTTTTCTGGCTGTTATGGTCGGCAGGTTTCTGGTTTCTTATGTTTTCAATGTATGACGGCATACCCCTTCCCCTGTCCCTTGCCTTCCCGGCAAGTATGACATATGGTTTTATCGTGGTTTTTTTACCTGCAGGTGTGGGTGTACGGGAAGGTATCCTTGTATCCTTTCTTATTGCAGGCGGATTGACCCCTGAAAAGGGAGTAACAATATCGGTAATTTCACGGTTCTGGTTTGTTGCCGGGGAAGTTTTCCTGTTCCTGCTTGCGTGGACATTGAAATTCAGCGGTGATAAAGGTGCTGGTTATCCTGAATATCCATCCACATAGCAAACAAAAGAGATTGCATGGAGCTTACTATAAGGAATATGAACATTAATGAATTGAGTATCGGCCTCTCTCCGGGTGGCTGGGCAATATAATAGGATAGTATCCTGACGGCAAATGGTATGCTCATAAAAAACAGGATAAAAGCAAGGTGGTACAGAATGAACAGCGGGTGAAAGTCTCTTATGAAATATTTGCCCCAGAGCCTTTTAAAAAAAGACTTGAATAACAGCCAGGATACCCGCGGTATCACTCCCGCAATGTTCATCTTCGATTTTTCACCAATGCCATAAACCGGTTTTATCTCTACCTCCTTTATGGTACATAATGCAATATTTAACTTTACCAGCATATCATTGGGCATTCCGTATCCACTGTAAATTTCATGCAGGGATATGGCATTTAAAGCCTTGACTGATATTGCCGTATATCCTGTCTGAGCATCCGATACCTGCCAGTAACCTGACGCCAGCTTGGTAAGAATCGACAAAACCGAATTACCGAAAAACCTGGTTCCCGGTACCACCAGCCCCGAACTCCTGTGAATTAACCTGTTTCCCTTTACATAATCTATCCCTTCCCTGATAACCGGCAGACAGATACTCTCCAGTTCACCCGGATCCATCTGACCGTCACCGGCCATTACTGCAGCACAATAAATGCCATGATCCTTACACCATTTGTACCCCCTGGCAATGGCCGATCCGACACCACTGTTGCGCTGCATGGAAATAAGTATTACCCTTTCTCTTTCCGGTTCTGTATTAATGATTTCCGATGGCGGGAAAAACCTGATCTCTTCTGCTGACTGCTTCTGAAGCTCTCTGTTGGCTCTCTCATACCGCCCCTCAATTTTCCTGGTGTTTATGTTATCAATTATGATTCCCCTGTTATGATCTGTTTTAAAATATTGTTTGACAATTTCACCGGTTTTATCAGTGGAGCAATCGTTAACAACAACGATCCGGTCTACAAAACCGGGCATCTGCTCAATTACATCACCAATCTGCGTCTCTTCATTAAATGCAGGTACCACAACTGCAACTGTTTTGTTATCTATCATTATCTCTGGTTTTCATAAATCCATACTGCATCAAGATAAAGCATGGAATCAAATGGAATATTGTTTTTTTCAGCTTTTTCCATGATATAATCCGTCATATCAGGATTGCCTTTGATCTCTTTCATTATCAGGTCTAAAGCCCACAGCCTTTCATAATGATCTCTCCCTTTGGTTTCAAATCTTTTATACGCTTCTGCTCTTAGAATTGAAATTGAATCCATATCAGAATATTCGGCCCGGGCTGACAATTTCCCGATCAATCCCTTTTCATCTTTCAGTTTATCTTTGATCCATATTATCAGCTCTTCATACGGCGGAGATGTGTGCCAGTCCCCTCCATTCTCCCTTATCCGGGGTTCAGGACGTACCTTCCTGTAGATGCCCTGCCGGGCAAGTTCATGATCGGGAAGGGTAATCAAATCCCAGAACCTTTCAGTAGGATGCAGCCGGAGAAATGTTTCCGCGTATGCCTCCCGGTTCATCCACCACCAGTGTATGGCATTGTTCACATACTGACGGGTCTGGAACAGATTATAAAACAGCAGTATAGCCATCAGACCCATAACCGGAAAACGCAATAACCTCCAGTGACGGTTCGCATAATCAAGGAAAGCAGCAAACGGAATGGCCAGCAGGGCGTAGGAATCTATAAAGGATCTCAGCCCGAATCCCCCGCCATACCACCAGTTCCACCATGAAGAAAGTATATATATATTAAGGATTGTAAAGACCGTTATTGCCAGTGCCATACCAGACTTTCTTGCAAAAAGTATAATTATCCCCGCAAGGGAAAATAACATTATTGGTGTATATACCAGCCAGCCCTTTTTTATGCTGAATAAAATATTGAATATCTGGGGATTACTGAAGAAAAATCTTCCTCCCAGTTCGCCGTATGAGAAATAGAAGATCCTGCCTGAAACCCAGTACCAGTATATAAACTGAGGCAGCCATACCAGTACAAACGCGAGTGCCATCAAAAGAACCAGCCGGTACCTGGCTGAAAAAAAGAGAAACCGTTCTCTTATATCCTTCAGGTTTTTTGTGCCCCAGAAAAAAAACAAAATCAATACAATTATATTGACCGGCCTTATCAGGGTAATTAATCCGGATAAAAGTCCTGCCAGTATGGCAAAGCCAGTAGAAGGACTATCGTAAAACCTTATAATAAGCCATATAAAAACTGCGATAAGGGCAAAATTATACACATGGGTCATGGCAGCTTCGTAACTGGAATAATAGAACAGGTTAGTTCCCAGTGCGATGGCAAGTATGGTGGCGGCAACTATATATTCGCCGAAGTATCTTCTCAAAACCCGTTGCATAAAAATCAGACCCGCCCAGAGATAAAACAGGGCACCAAAGGTAAGTGCAACCCTGTATGGCCGGGAATATCCGTCAGCTTCATAGCTGCTGATTTTTGCCGCCAAATGAGCTGCCGCAAAAAACGGGGAATACAGAAAAGCCATCCCCGTGGTGGTTACAATAGCCTGTCTGCCCGTGGGAGTTTCTACCGGCCATATAAGCTCACCAAATTTATCAATGTTCTCCCGGCGGAATTCAAGAGAAAGATCATTGTATATAAAAACCGCAGGAAGAAAGGCATAATAGGATTTTACATCCCATTCTATCACACCTTCAGGTTGATTGTATCTGGCATGCCTGAAATTGGTAATAAGGACCAATACCAGCACCAGACCAGTGGAAATATTGACTAGATTTCTGCCAATCAGGGCAGTTGTGCAATTAAGCAATTGCATATGTCTCATAATATCATACAAATAGTATTTTTACAATTATAAAAATACAAAAATCTTCAGGGCGTTTTAAGATTAACTATACAAGAATTTTAAAAACCGTATTTTAGCAATGTCATAAATATAATTATGATACAAAAAGGCAAAGAGAGCAAACCTCATATCGGCATTTACGGGCGCCGCAATAATGGTAAAAGCACTCTTATCAACATTCTTGCAGGACATGATATTGCAATAGTGTCGGAAGTGCCGGGAACCACAACCGATCCTGTGAAGAAATCTTTTGAGATAACCGGTTTCGGTCCGGTAGTGCTTATAGATACAGCCGGTTCTGACGACAGGGGTCAACTGGGTAAAAAAAGAATTGCCCGGACATTAGAAAGTCTTAACAATGTTGACCTTGCCATTATGGTTATAACACATAACCGTTTTGGTGAACCTGAAAAAAAACTGGTCAGGGAATTCAAAAGGCTGGACCTGCCCTTTATTATTGTATATAATAAAACCGACATTGAAAGACTCAGGGAAGATACCAAAACCAGGATCCGCGAATATACAGGGGCCAGGATAGTTGAATTCAGCAGCAAAAACGGCGAATACCCGGAAGAAATAATTTCTGCAATAAGATCTGCCATACCCGGCTCAGCATGGAAATCCCCCGGCCTTATCGGTGATCTTCTGAACTACGGAGATATAGTATTGCTTATCACCCCTATCGATGTGCAGGCGCCTGCCGGGAGACTAATACTGCCGCAGGTGCAGGTTATACGGGACTTACTGGATAACGACTGTGTGGCAGTGGTTTTAAAGGAAAAAGAGGTGGATGCCTTTTTAAGAAAAACAGGAATAAAACCGAAACTTGCCATAACAGACAGCCAGATCTTCATAAAGGCAGATGCTTCAGTACCGCATGATATTCCGCTTACAAGCTTCAGTATAGTTCTTGCAAGGTACAAAGGCAATTTTGAGCTGTACCTTAAAGGCACCCCCAAAATATCGGAACTTAATAACAACGACCGGCTCCTGATACTTGAGTCATGCACCCATCATATTTCATGTGATGATATAGGAAGGGTCAAGATTCCCAGATGGATCAGCAACTTTACCGGCAAACATCTGGAATTTGATGTTGTCGGGGGACTGGGTGATGTGCCCCGTCCGGTAACCGATTATGCGCTGGTAATTCAATGCGGGGGATGTGTAATTACGCGCAGGCAGCTCAATAACCGCATAAGGCGGGCAGCTGATGCAGGTGTCCCGGTTACCAACTACGGAATGGCTATTGCCTGGGTTCAGGGTATTTATAAGCGTGCCGTTGCACCATTTGCAGATCTGCACGAAAGTGCCGGCAGTTATCTTTAACAGAAGAAAACTCCCTGATTATCGCTGACACCCCCTGTCAGTCCAGCGTGTAAGGGACTTGCGCCCTTTAGATGAAAAACTATGCCCGGCATATAAAAAATTAAAGGGAGGCACTGCTGTGCTCCCCCTTTAATCCATTGTTAACCTAAACCTAAACCTAAAACTTATGAAAACCAAATTAACCTAAATCAAGATGGAACTCATTTTAAACCTAACCATCTTAAAAACTAAATTTGAACTTTCTTATTGAGTTGATTGTGTTAAAATATATTAAATTATTTTTACCAGAACCTCAGTCCTGCATTGACTCCGAGCCAAACTGTGGTTTCAGTATTCCTGCAGCTAAACTCCAGTAGACTATAAGGGGCCGTGTCAATCCTGCTATCCTCCTCTGTATCCAGGCGGGTAACCTGAAAATTCAGAACCGGACCGGCGAAAAACTGCCACCTCTCATTCAGGTTTATTGCATAGGTTATTTTTAACTGATTGAGCGCATTCAAATGTTCATCCCATAATCTGTCCCGGAAAAGCTGATGGGTGTGAATCTCTGCATTAATAAAACGGTTGTCCGGCAAATAAAATTCCGAGCCAATTCCATAACCGAGCGAATAAACTGAATTTCCTCCCGTAAAATGAGTCCCTGCACTAAATATATTATAAAACCTTCTGACCCCTATTTTAAAACCTAAATTTAAATTCATCGCATCTCCCGCAGACAGTTCCAGCTTCCTGTAACCATCTCTTACAATACTTAGAAAACCAAGCGGAATGCCGTCAATCGAGTCTGCTACATTGATAAAACCAATCTGCATCCCCTTTACATTTCTTGCAACATTCAAAAACCCTGCCATCTGAATTCCCTCTACCTCATTGGAAATATTGCCGAACCCGGCAGCCTGTATGCCCCTGATCTTTCTTCCGGTAACATTGCCAAACCCGGCCGCCTGCAAGCCGTTAAGGTTCCCTCCGGCAACATTGCCGAACCCGGCTGCCTGCAGGCCCGTGACACTTCCCCTGGCAGCATTGCCAAAGCCCGAAGCCTGGATAATTTCAGCATCGCCGTTTATAACATTGCCAAACCCGGCCGCCTGTATACCACTGGCATCGCCGTTTATGATATTTCCGAATCCGGAGCCCTGCAAAATTCTGGCGCCGGAATTCACAACATTGATGAACCCTGAACCCTGAACACCTTCTGTAAATGAATTACTTACATTTAAAAACCCGGCCATTTGCACTCCCTCAACCTCCCCGTTTACAATGTTCCCGAATCCTGAAACCTGAATCCCGCTCATGCTGTAACGGTTAATATTGATAAAGCCTCCCAGTTCAACTCCGTCCACACCGCCGGTAAAACCCGCAAACAGGTTAATTGACATATTGTATATATAGTTATGGCTGTAAATGCCCTCAGTACCTATAAAAGGAAAAATACTTAACTGGAACGGCCGTGTCTCAACGGGATCATCTCCTTCATTTTGGGCATAAAGCGGAGTAATAATCATAGCAGCCATAATGGCTGTAAGTATGTGTCTGTACATATCAATTATTTTTATTTGATTATGAATTCTATCAATTTATATGCCACCAGTCATATTTAGCTGTATATTAGTTTTTTGAAAAGTGCAAAAAAATCACCATTGTAGAAAAGGTGTACATTAACGGACAACAGGCGTACAGCATGATTAACCTCAATAATTCATAAACTCAAATTTAAGAAATATAAGCCATGGAATGTAAAAACAAACGTGGTATCTTTTTACTGGTTTGCCGTATTGCCCGAACTCGCGCTCTGCACTTTTAATGGTGACTTGTGCTTTTCCTTTGAGTTTGGCATTGCCGGCTAAGCCTGTGATAAAATTAACTTTTTCCTTATCATGACACCAGTCCATAAGATCGCCCGAGGTGAAATGACTGTCACCGTGTACAATGATAGTAGTTTTGGTCCATCTTTGACGGAGATACTTTATAATCTTTATAAGCAAATTGCCTGTTTCAGCCTGCTTGCTGCGACGGCCTGGTTTCAATATGGTTGTAATCAACTTGCCGGAGAGGCCTTCATAAATATGAAGGGGCATGTAGCAATAATTACAATCTTCATAGCCTGCAGCTATTTGGTAGACTCGTTGTGCAATCAACTCTTGCATCTCATGATCGATATATCGATGGTCTCTTGTGTCTTACATAAAGACACTTATGGATTCAACAAGGCCCGGTTTGATGTCAAGCTCTCTTAATAGTAGTAAGCCGCCGTCACTGCTGATACATTGGCTAGTGAAGGATAAGGAGACGTCTTTGTTTTTTACCGGGAGAAGAGGGAGTTGTTGTGAGGAATTCTGCGAAATTCTTTCTATCATTGTACAAAGGGGTTTTTGTTCTGAACACCTTAAAGATGCTACTTTGTAGCAACTTTAAGGAACAAAATCCCCCCTTTTTTATGAAAATTATTCAGGCTAATATTAAACCCGCACCAAATTAAAGATATAAGCACGATAAACATACTTTATACGAATGAATCCCCATGTTACTGTGTAACACAAAAAGACATGAACAAACCAGGGGGATCCATCCGTTTGAAACACTGAACATGAATTACCTGCTAAACATAATTAATTGATTATTAACCTGATTAACCTGTTTTATTAGGATGAATCCCCATGATACTGCGTCTCACAAAATAAAATAAATAAAACAGGGGGATCCATCCATTTGAAATACTGAACATGAATTACCTGCTAAACATAATTAATTGAATATTAACTTGAT
>PXAP01000293.1 GCA_003567115.1 Bacteroidota bacterium | reverse complement strand
TCAGTCCACCGAAAACCCCGCTGTCCTGCCATGCGAATCCCTCAACCCGGTATTCGTAATTGCCCGAACCGCCAGATGGATCGCTGATGGTTATCGAACCGCTGGCACCGTCAAAACAGGTGACATCTTCGTGAGAAACCGGGGCAGTCAGCTCATCAGGCTGTGAAACGATATAGGCATTATCAAGCACAATAACACAGGCCTGATCATCAGCATCGCGTATCTCAACAACATAATCACCCGCAGTCAGTCCACCGAAAACCCCGCTGTCCTGCCATGCGAATCCCTCAACCCGGTATTCGTAATTGCCCGAACCGCCAGATGGATCGCTGATGGTTATCGAACCGTTGGCACCGTCAAAACAGGTGACATCTTCGTGAGAAACCGAGGCAGTCAGCTCATCAGGCTGATCAATCACGGCAGTTCCGATCATAGCATTGCACTCATCGGGATATAGTGCATCCCTTACCCATACTTCATAACTCCCGGCAATAAGATCTTCGAATGTGTCGGGAGACTGCCAGGTAATGCCATCAATACTGTATTCGTAGTTACCGGAACCTCCGTCAGCTCCCGTCACTGTTACAGATCCGTTATTGCCGTTAAAGCAGGTGACATCTTCCCAGGTATACCCGGCAGAGATGGTTTCAAATACCTCAATTGTAATACTCCCTTCAGCCTCACAGCCGTATTCATCGGTTACTGTGTATATCAGCCCGAACTCCCCGGCATCAGGAGAGTTAAAAACGGGATTGGCAACATTGGTTGAAGAGAGGTGCACTGCCCCGTCACCACTCCAGTCATGAGACCATGGTTCCGTTCCACCCGAAGGGTTGCCGTTGAGCTCCAGCCCGTTCAGGACGCATGTTGCTGCAGGATCGGGAGTGATGCCGGTAAAAAGAGGCGGAGGGCTGGATATGGAAATTTCCTCCTGCAGGGGAGACTCGTCCGATCCCTCATAATTTACCCATATCACATAATCGCCCCGGGAAAGGTTGGAGAAAGTATATTCAGTCTCAGGAGAGGTGGCAGATCCAAAAATCATGGGTGAGGGGAAGGTTCTTACCCAGTTATACTCGTAATCCGGATTCCCTCCTTCCACCACTATAGTTATTGTTCCTGCCGAATTGTCATAGCAGGTGGTGGGTTCGGAGGTCACAGAAACGATGTTGAAATCCTGTGCAGATAAAAAAGCTGAAAACAGGAACATCAGCGGAAAAAACGAAAAAAAAGAGTATAGCTGCCTCATACTCAAAATATTATTTGTGACCTGTTGCCGTCCGAAATCAATACCTGTCTGATTTTTAACAGTTTCTACGTATTTAACCGCTTAATGTTACATTAGGATACTTTTAATCACCAAAAAACTTAATTTGATCAAAATAAATTAACCTTTAATCAAAATTAACTGCATAAATCCCTGATTTTATTTTATAACCATACCAGTACAAATTAACCACACGGTAGCAGTACCGGGAATAAGCCGGTAAATTTATTGTTCCGGTGAAATGGCCCCTGACAATCAGGCTCAAATCCCGGGAAAAATATAATTGCTGTTCCTGTGCAGTTGTAACGGTTACCTTTTAATTATGATCAAACCCCGGGAAAAATATAATTGCTTTCCCCGGGAAACTGTTACTGTCCCCCTGCTGATTAAGATCAGACAGGTTAAAATCAAAAAGATCAGGTGATCAGTTATTGAAGCTTTTCGGAATCAACGAAGAACCGGCGGGTTATGTAACGTACCGGCACCACTGCGGCAAAGAAACCAATCAGCAGCACGGCACCAAAGACATAGATAAAATCGTGCAGTTGCATTTCAACCGGGTAGGCGTCAATTATAAATACACCGGTGCCGTAGAGCTTTACTATACCGAACTCCATCTGCAGGAGACAGATCAGGAACCCCAGCAGCAATCCCACAACCGCCCCCACTGCAGATATCATCCAGCCCTCAAGGAAGAATATCCTTCTTATCAGTCCCTCGCCGGCCCCCATGCTTTTAAGCACTGCGATATCCTTTTTCTTTTCAATGATCAGCATGGTTAGCGAGCCGATAATATTAAAAGATGCAACCAAAAGTATAAAACTCAGGATCAAAAAGATAGCCCATTTCTCAGTCTCCATCACCTTGTACAGCCATTCATGCTGCTGATAACGGTTAAGCACCTGGAATTCCTCGCCAAGGATCTCCTGTATCTCCTCCTGAACCGCGCTTTCGCGGAAATTATCAGCTAAAGAGAGTTCGATTGCACTCACTTCATTTTGATATTCAAGTATCTCCCTGGCAAAGCTGATGGGCACGATGGCATAGCTCATATCAAATTCCTGCTCGACAGAAAAAATTGCCGAGGGGTAAATCAGCCTCCTGTTAAAAGCCTGTTCGGGTATCATGGTTATCCCGGCAGTACGGCTTGGAATATAGATTTCGAGGGGGGTCAGAAAAGTCAGCCCCACCGACAGTACATTGGCCACTCCCCTGCCCAGGATAGCATAATCATTATTTTTGTCGTCAGTCAGCATAAAATCTCCCTGCACCAGCATCCTGTCCAGTCCGCTGCGTTCCCTGTACTTCTCATCTACGCCCTTCATGGTGGCAATATGCTGTCTTTCACCGTACATAAGCAAGGCATTCTCCTCCAGTACCGCGGTAAAATGAATAACACCCGGGTGGTTTTTAACCTCCTCAAAACGGGGGTCACCCTCGGCCACAAATGTTTTTCCCTCTACCAGGCTTATTTCCAGCTGAGGGTCAAAAACGCTGAACAGTGATTTTATCAGGCTGTCGAAGCCGTTGAACACCGAGAGGATAACTATAAGCGCCATTGTGCCCGTGGCCATACCAAGGACTGAAATCGCGGAGATAATATTTATCACGTTCTGCGATTTCTTCGCGATAAGGTAACGTTTGGCTATGAATAGTGGCAGTTTCATTTTTAAATTAACGAAATAACTAACTGAAAAGATATAAAGAGATAAAACAACCCCCGGCCCGGTTTATTGTATCAATTATTTTAGTGCCAGGTCCCATGCTTCTAATTACCAGCCCCATTCTTTTAATACCGCGCCGCCGGCAAAATTCTTTATTTAGAATCGTTTATCTCCATGCTTTTAGCCCCGGATATCCATTCTTTAAATACCTGTTCTGTCATTTCCACGCTTTAACAATCAGTCCCGTTCCGGAGCTGTTTTTATCGTAAAGATCAAAAAAATTGAGCAGCACCATAAAAGGGAAAGCTATCAGATAATAAGCAGGAAGAATCACAAAAAATATTTTCCCTTTATTAAGCAGTTTTACAGGGTACTTCATGGAAATCTTCCATGACATCTGTCCGCATTTCCCGTAAGTATACCTGGGCCGGATTGTTTGGAAGCCGGCCCGGGAAAGCTTTCCGGTGATCTCATCAATCCCGTATCCATCTCTCACATGTTCGCCGATAAAAGAGCTGTCGCCCTCCTTATGCACATCCGAACCACCCCGGTCGGATGGAGTGGAAACTATCAGCATTCCTCCGGGTTTCAGCGAGCGGCAGAGATTTTTCATCACCTCAACATCGCCTGCAATATGTTCCAGCACATCGACGCAAAGAACAAGGTCGTACCCGTCGGGCTCTGCAAACGTGGTCAGGTCGGCCTTTTCAAATTTTATCCTGCCGCCTGATCTGTCACCTCCGAAAAATCGCTGGCATATCGATATTTCATTATCATTCAGATCTATACCTTTTACCCGGTATTTTCTGCCGAGTTGTGACACAAAATAAACATACTGTCCGAATCCTGAACCTGCATCAAGGACCGTGGCATTTTTGGGGGCTGATTTTGTCCACCTTTTTATCTCCCTTCTCACATGCCAGGATCTGAGCAGCAACAGGTGGAGCAGACGATAAAAAAGTATGCGGGCTTGCCTGCAGCAATTAAATATCCTTCCTGCCTCTCTTTTAACGGGTTCATACTGCATAGCCGGGAGCAGGGATTAAAACCGGTATACCGGAAAGAAATAATTCTGTTAAAGTGTCATTATGCATATCCGGGGTCATGAATTAAGCAATTCATCAATTCTGCGCTCGTAATCGATACTGTCGTCAATAAAAAACTGTAATTCAGGCACCAGTCTGAGCTGGTTTTTCACCCTCCGCCCCAGTTGATGCCTTATGGTCTTTGACTGTGCATTGACCAGTTCAAAGAGTTCCTGACTTCTTTCGGGCGGGAAAAGACTCACCCAGACCTTTGCAAGGCCAAGATCGGGAGTTACTCTCACTACGGTTACCGATATCATTCCCCCCGCGAAAAGCTCATTGCCCCGTTTCTGAAAAATATCGGCCAGCTCCTTTTGGATAAGCCTGGATACTTTGGATTGCCTTTGTGATTCCATCTAGACACTGTTTAATGTAATTTAAAAATCCACTTTCTCAGGTCGTGGTCATGTCCTGGCGGGGCTTTGCCCGAAAGGCATGTGCGACTAAAAAAATTCGCGGTGCAACGCAAAGATCAGGTTTAAAGCACCCTCCTCTGGTGGTGGATAGTCCGACTTTAGCGAATTTTTTAATCTGTCCGGAAATTCGGGATAAAGAATAATGCCCGGAAAATCCGTCCGGAAAACCGGAAAATAATCTTCCGCAAAGATAACCCGATTAATTGAAATACCCAGACAGGTTAAAGGAACAACCTGCAGCAGCGGCTTCCTGCATAAGTTATTTCCGAACCATCACCTCGTTGATATTTTTTGCTCTATTTTCCCAACAATTAATTACTTTTGCCCATGCTTCCCCGAAAGGGAAATTCCGTTAACGCCGGTTAGCATCGTGGCGCTGTTCACTGCCGCAGAAAGAACGACAATAACTATTGTCAGATAAAACGAAAATGGAAAAAGCAACAAAAACTTTTATCAAATAAAACGAAAGAAGAACAAGCAACAATAACTTCTGTCAGATAAAACGAAAGAGGAAAAAGCAACAAAAACTTTTATCAAATAAAACGAAAATGGAAACTGTTGTAAGCGGGATACGTTCTACCGGGAACCTGCACCTGGGAAATTATTTCGGAGCCCTGAGAAACTTCACCCGAATGCAGCATGAAAATAACTGCTACTTCTTTATAGCCGATTACCACTCCCTCACCACCCATCCCACTCCCGGCAACCTGTACGGAAATGTAAGACAGGTTCTTTCCGAGTACCTGGCCTGCGGCATTGATCCCGATGTAGCAACCATTTACCTGCAGAGTGATGTGCCGGAGGTTACCGAGCTTTATCTGCTGCTCAACATGATAGCTTACAAGGGAGAGCTGGAGCGCACCACCACCTTCAAGGAAAAGGTGAGGAACCAGCCCGGCAATGTCAATGCCGGACTGCTTACCTATCCTGTACTGATGGCTGCCGACATTATCATTCACAAGGCCCACAGGGTGCCGGTGGGCAAGGATCAGGAGCCTCACCTGGAGATAACCCGCAAGTTTGCCCGCAGGTTCAACACCATGTACAAAACGGAATGTTTTCCGGAACCGGAGGCATACAATTTCGGAGAAAAGCTGGTCAAGATTCCCGGACTTGACGGCAGTGGCAAGATGGGCAAGACCGAAGGCAACGGCATCTTTCTCTCTGACGGCGACAACACCATCCGGAAAAAGGTGATGAGGGCAGTCACCGACAGCGGTCCCGCGAAGCCCAACCAGGAGGTTGCCGAACCCATCAACAACCTCTTCACCATCATGCAGTTTGTCTCTGAACCTGCCACGCTGAAGCATTTCAAAGAGCAGTATGCCCGCTGCACCATACGTTACGGCGACCTGAAGAAGCAGCTTGCCGAAGACCTGGTAAAATTTGTTGCACCCATCAGGGAGCGCATTGAAGACATTACGGCCGACAGCGGTTATCTGCGCAGGGTGGTGAAAAAGGGAAAAGAGAAAGCACGGGAGAGTGCCGCCGCAACCATCAGTGAAGTGCGTGAAATAATCGGTTTCAGGCCATTCTGACCACGGCCGCCAATAACCCGGCTTATCATCTCAATATATAGCTGATGCTTTTTGCACCGGCATGATATCGAATAAATAAGCTAATCCACGGCAGGGACAAAACTCAATTTCCGTAATACCGGCAAAACTTTCAGCACAAAAAAGGCTAAACCACCACAAAAGTAAAAGGGGCAACCGACTCTTTCCTGTTCATTCAAATAAGAAGGATAAGTGAGGCCCCCATGACAATCATGCCAAATATAAATCCGTAGACGGACAGGTGATGATCTCCGTATTCACGTGCTGCAGGCAGCAGCTCATCAATTGAAATAAACACCATTATACCCGCCACTCCGGCAAAGATCACCCCGAACATTGATTCATCCAGGTAAGGCATCAGTATCAGCCATCCGATAAGAGCTCCCAAAGGCTCAGCCAGTCCAGACAAAAAAGAATAAACAAAAGCCTTTTTCCGGCTTCCCGTGGCATAATATATGGGCACGGAAATGGCTATCCCCTCGGGAATATTATGAATAGCTATGGCTATGGCTATGGGTATACCGATCGATAAATCGGTCAGTGCAGCAATAAATGTCGCCAGTCCCTCGGGAAAATTGTGAATTGCAATGGCAAGTGCAGAAAACAGCCCCATACGCATCAGCCTTTTGTTTTTCCTTTTCTCCGGGTACCCATTGACACCACCGCCACTCATATCCTCTCTTCCCTGAATCTTTCCGCCGGCATTATCAGTTCCTGCGGCCGGATTTTCCGATCCGGCCTTCCCGCTCTTTTCAGGAATTTCTGTGCCGGCAATGTTCCCGTTACCATCAGGTTCCCCTTCAATATCCTCAATCATGCGAATCTCGTGCGGGTTTTCCGATGAAGGCACCATACGGTCAATCAATGCGATAATGAATATACCCCCGATAAACGAAAGCAGGGTGATCCAGTTTCCTTTTGTCACCCCCATTACGGAAACAAGCGAATCCCTGGCCTCGAAGAAAATCTCCACCATCGACACATAGATCATCACCCCTGCCGAAAAGCCAAGTGCTACTGCAAGGAACCTGGTATTGGTGGTTTTGGTAAAAAAAGCCAGGGCACTGCCAATCCCCGTTGAAAGTCCCGCGAAAAGAGTCAGTCCGAAAGCTATAAGCACATCCTGGGAAAACATGTGGGGAACTTCCATTGTTAAGGAATTTACGGATTAATGAAACCTGTTACTCGTAACAGGAAATTAAACAGTCTGTTTGCAGCTTCAAATATAGATAAATTCGATAATTTTAAAAGGCTGTACCGCATCACTCAGTTGAATATACAGCAGGCGGGCTTATTTCCTGAAATAGAATGTACCTTCCGGTGAAGTTGATACAGGGCATATGGGATGCACTTCAATCTCTTTTTATGAGGACCAGTAAAACGAATTACCTGCTTCGGGCATTTTTAAAAACAATATTCCAGGCCGCCCTGTTAAAATAGGTAAAATCTGTCAGCCACGGCCTTTTATCATATGAATCCAGGTACTTTATTTCCGAATTCTGTATCTCCGGGAGGGTTTTGGGCATGTCGGCATAAAATGGCGGGACCAGTCCCGGTTTATAGTTAACCCTTCTCTCCTGCAGGTCTTTTTCATACAATTTAAAATAGTTCATACTCAGCGGCCTGACTCCTACAATCTTGACCTCCCCTTTCAGCAGGTTGAACAGCATAGGCAACTCATCAATCCACAAAGTCCGCAACATCCGGCCCAGGGTGGTTACCCGGAAATCATCCCTGTATTTGCCACCCTTATCCAGGTTATTTTTCTCAAACATGTAATCCTGAAGGTATTCTGCATAGGGATGCATGGTGCGTAATTTGTAAACCCTGATTGTCTTCCCCTCCCTGCCAATACGGCGAAGTTTAACGAATATACCGTAGGTAGGGTTAAAATCATAAACAGGAGTCGCAGCTTTTTTAACCGAAAAACAATACAGGCCGTTTATATACTCCTCACCTGCAACATGAAATCCGCATGAATACAGCCTGCCCAGCAGCTCGGCCCTGGAAAGCACCCGGTTATTACCCCTGGTAAGTAAATAATAAATCTTATGGGTAAAAATAAATTTCGGAAAGACCCTTTTAATCAGGTAATCGAAAAAATAGAACACCCGGTTCAGCAGAGGGGGGTATTTTGCCAGTATACGTTTTTTACGCAAATCCTTTGTCTCGGCACAGCCGATAAATATTCCCCCTTCGGGCAGTTTCCTGTTCACCGATTCAAAGAACTTGTTGATATACCTTATATCATTTACCCGCTTCATATTGACCACTGCCTTTAAAAAATCGCCGGGTTGCATCTCAATATTGAAGCGCGAGCTTGTGGAGACGAAAAGTGTTCTTTCACATTTATCATCAAGCTGCCGGCACATAAAGGGATAGATCCCTGCTCCGCACTCTTCCTCTACTGCCCTCTTTATTACATCCGAAGAAAGGGTCTGTTCACTGTAATCCCTGGCTGCCCTGGCCATCTTCAATTCTGAAGGCCTGGCCGGCGGATTTAACAGATCCTGCCCGTTGGTTTTTGTTTGTATGAGAGAATGGTAAAGGTTGCCGGTTACCAGCTCAAGCAGGGTTGCCAGTCCTATCGTCCCGAAAAGCATAAGACGGGAATAACCGGAGATCCAGAAAAGTGTAAAAAATACCAGAATCACTCCCAGTGAGACAAAGTTGGAGAGCAGGACAGCCCTGACCAGTTGCCCGATGGTGTGTTCCTTCCTGAAGCTGTATTTTTTCAAACAGATGGAGGAAGCCGGCCACACCACGAGAAGGGCTGCAAAGGCATACAGGTACTCATCCGACAGGTATCTTGCAGTGGCGGGTTTGTACAGTGCAACCAGCAGAAATGACCCGGTAAGGATCATTAAATCCAGAATAAAAATGATGAGTCTTTGCCTGTGACTTGCCATTTCAATAAAAACCCAAATATATAACAACACCGGTGGCCATATCCTGATAAGGCCCCTTTGTTATAAACAATTTGTCAAGAAACAAGATAAACCGGTTATTTGCTCTAATTACGAAACTCCATCCGGAAAGTTTCAAAGCAGGGTAATAATATTCAGCTGGTATGGTGCAGGAAGGCCGATTAACGCAGCGGCAATTTACCTGTCCATTGCGGCCCGGCTGCGGGGTGGAGTCTTTTAATCCCCTTCCGGGGAAATTTACACATCACTAATGATTAGTTAATTAGCCGGAGAGCATAACTGTATTTTCATCCTGCTGCGTGTCATTTAAAAATTGTCATGAGGATTTCTTCTGTAAAAAAGTCAAATTTTTTCATTCGTCTGTGTGTAATTTTGACTGAAAAAATTTAATGTATATTTGTTGTAATTAATCTGTTTATGACAAAAGAGATCGCAGGGAAAAGGGTCATAAAAAAAGTAGGCAGCTGCCATGTCATCTGGTTCCCCGAAAGCAACCGGTGGATCGGGCTCAAAGAACCCGCCTGGTTTATTTACCGCAGGTATGAAAAAGGAGATAATCAGAAATGCATAACCGGGCATCTGACAAAAAGATACGGGCTGCCGGCAGATGAGGCCCGCCG
>PXAP01000191.1 GCA_003567115.1 Bacteroidota bacterium | reverse complement strand
TATAAAGGTTATGCCCTGAATATAATTGATTTGGTTCATCACACTCTTGGAAAATACCGGGATGACGATCCGAGGAAAGGATGGATCAGCGGCATGCCGCAGGATGAAGGGGAAAATCATCCGACTGCCGCTGGGTTGAGGATCGGGAAAAAATTAACCGATCAAATAAACGGAGAGCCTTTAAACCAAAACCTGGAATGGGAACGGGACGGGCAGTATTTTCATTACCTTACCCGCTGGTTTAACGCACTTATGCAGGCTTACAAAGAAACCGGCGAAAAAACATATGCAAGATGGGCGGCTGAACTGATAAAGGCTGGTGAAAAGTTTATTTGCAAAGACCGGGGCTTGCCACGGGTATTCTGGAAAATGAATACAGACCTCACCAGGCCCGTTGTGGAAAGTATGGGCGCCCACGATCCGCTGGAAGGTCTGATATGCGTTATCAGTGCCATAGATGCCTTTCCCGAAAGCAGAAACTCTCTTGATTCAATGAAGCAGGATTTTCAAAATCTTTGTCAGGATATGAGCTGGTTTACAACCGATACCCTGGGAATAGGAGGATTGCTATTGAACACGGCAAGAACAGCCGAGTTGAGCCTGAACCAGGAACCCCTGCCTCCAAATATCAGACCCGGTTATCTTTTTGCAGAAAGTATAGCCGGCATACAGGCTTTTTCCAAACAGGTGTATGACAGGCTGGAGCCGGCAGGTATCAGACTGGCTTTCAGGGAGTGTGGCCTGTCGCTTGGATTCCGGGTTTTATACGGACTACGGGAAAGACACCACAGTCTTGATATCGACTTCAGTGAACTTGGCAAATTCCTTTACCTGATAGAAGATATGGAAGATTTCTGGTGCGATCCTGATAATCAGCAATCACAAACATGGTCGGCCCACCGGGATATCAATGAGGTTACCCTTGCCTCCAGCCTCCTGGCCCGCTACCATCCCCAGGCATTTTGTTATTCCAACATGCATAACAGTCCCTGACAGCTGTGCAGCTAAACAACCAAATTGCCCTAAAGTCCCCATGGATAGGTGTTGGGGGTAATCTGAGTTTCTGCTTTTTCTTATCCAGCGGATGTAAGGCATTGCTATCGTCCACATATACAAAAGCATCATAGCGGCGGGTAATCAGGCTGCTGATTATATCCCTTTCCTTTATTGTGCTCTCTTAGCCATTCCATGAGCCCGTCAATTTCCCGGTCAGCCCACATCCATACAGGCCACCTGTGGAATTTTTTCAACACCTCAAGGGCATTATTTCCACTATTTTCATAATTCCTTATATAACGGTTGATCCTGTAGCAATCCGGCCAGTCGCCCTCAACGGCAATAGAATAAAACCACAATCAAGCATAATTTGGAATCGCTGGTATAAAAAACAATTTTCAGAGATTCCTTTTTCTATATAATCGTTTTTGCCAGTAAACAAACACTACGGAAAAAAGGAGCATTTGAGTTATAGCTTCGGGAATGCCTATTCTGAGATTTCCAATTATCTCAACAAATGCAGCCTCCCGAAGCAAAGTTACCGGGATAAAAACCGGTGATCCCAGCAAAGTCAGTCCAAACAGCAATCCAAATAAAAGAAACCAGCCATGCATCATTTGAATGCAGGTATTATGGAAAGGATATAATAAAAGGGAAAGAACTATTCCCCGGATGATCTGTCCGGAAATTATCAGTAAGAAAAAATAGTTATACTCCTCCTGCGGACGGAAGAGTTCGAGTGTTTCCCGTGAAGCTACCGCTCCAACGTATTCTGCCGCCTGATAAAAAACAGAACCTGCTATCAGGTAGCTGACAAGGTGCAACAGCATAAACCGTATAGTATATAACTTCACATTTCTTGATATGCTTTCCTGGGGAGTTACCGCTTCCGGTTCATCGTCAGGAAGATCATCCGGCGGACGACTTTCCGGATCGACAATGAAAGTTTTTTCCCTCCTTGGCAAACCATATTTCGAACGTGTTTCCCATTTGATGAAAAGCCAGGCAAAAACCAGCATCTGGATGGCGGCGGTAACAATCGTTATGGCATGTTCAAAGAATGTTGTTTGAGTATATATCATACCCTGCAGAGTTCCGGGAGCAGGATCAACCGAAGCAAAAAAGGCCAGTCCCCACATAGCCCCGAAAAGTATAAGCATACCCCTGCGGCCATTGGTTATGATGTCGTAAAAAGGATAAAGCACCATTCCGCAAGCCAGTATCCGAATAAATTGTGTAATAACCGTGGAGAGGCTGAAAGGCTGATAGGGAGAAAATACATCAAGTGCAACCCGGTTAGCCTCCGGTAGTGAGCGCTGAATGCTTAAAAACAGAAACGCAAAGGCCGTATTGATAACCAAATGCAGCAGAGCAAACCGGCCAAGGTAGCTCAATAATTTTTTACCGTTTGTTTTTGCCATAATTATAATGCATTAAGATTGGTTCAAATCTAAATATTATCAAAAAGAAAAGGCTTCCGGCAACTTTATATTCCACCAACACTCTCTGGACATTCTTATTTTTTCACTCAAATGACAAATATCTGATATGTGAGCAAAAAACAGATAACTTCCGGTTTACATGTTTCATAAACCTTGCCAGAATTGATTTTTCAGTAAAGACAATTTCAAATTGCAGATGACCGGATAAATATCCATTTACGGTTTCAGTCTCTTCAGGAAAAGTGGGTTTGACAGGCGGCGGGATGTTTCGTATTCTTTACTTGCTCCTGCAACCGTAATCAAAACAGGTCAGACCAAAAGCAGGGCACTCTAAGTGGTATAAACTGAATTAAACAGCACATAATCGGTTGTTAAATCGGTCCCCCATCCTTTTGCCGAAGCTTTTCCGCTATGAAGGTCGAGTTTAACCTTAAGATGAGATTCTCTCAATAATTTCTTCATAAAATTACGGTCATATTCCACCGGAACTCCTGCTTTAAGAACATGGACTAATTTTCCTTCAGAACCGAGAAAAAGATCTGATTTTTCATAATCATATGGAAGTCCGGCATTGCCTGCTGCACTGATTATTCTGCCCCAATTGGGATCGCGGCCGAACATAGCTGTTTTAACCAGGGTTGAATCTGATATTTCCCGGATCATTTTTCTGGCATAATCTTCACCGGGGGCATTAACTATTTCATACTCGATAAATTTTGAAGCTCCCTCTCCATCGGAAACAACTTGCTGAGCAAGATGAAGCATCATTTTTTCAATATTTTCCTTAAAGACCTGATAATCCGAATCATTCCGAGTCTTAAGGATATCATTCTCAGCCATGCCATTTGCCATTACAAGTACCATATCATTGGTGGAGGTGTCACCGTCAACTGTTATCATATTGAATGATTTATCTACAGCCTCCTTAACTGTTTCCTGCAACAGCTCCGGCTCTATTGCAATATCCGTAAAAATAAAAGCCAGCATGGTAGCCATATTGGGATGTATCATACCCGAACCTTTGGCAATTCCACCCATATTGATCTCCCGGTCATCTGCCACAAACTCGACAAACCCTTCCTTGGCAAAAGTATCGGTAGTTAATATGGCATTTGCTGCAAAGCTTCCCGCAATGGACTTATTGGTGAGTTTTTTTACGTTTTCCCTTATCCCGTTAACAATGTCTTTGGTTGGGAAGGGCTCTCCTATTAAGCCTGTAGAGGCAACCATTACCAATTCTTTTGAAATATCCAGTTCGTCAGCCAGTGCCCGGGCCATTGCTTCTGCACCTTCCATACCCTGAGCCCCGGTAGCAGCATTGGCATTTCCGGCATTGACCACAAGCGCCTGGGCTTTGCCATCTGCAATATGCTTTTTTGTTAATTTTACAGGTTCAGCCAATACCTGGTTTTGTGTAAATACTCCGGCAGCGCTGGCAGGTACTTTTGAACAGATAATTGCCAGGTCACGGCGCATGGATTTAATACCTGTATGTGCCCCCCAGCAGGTTATACCTTTTACGTTTGTTAAATTTTTAATCAGCTCCATTTGTTTCCAAATATTTTTTTAAATTAACCAAAAACAAGCAAGATCAGGGATTTAATGGTACCTGGTCAAGTCCCCTGGTCTCTTCCAGGCCAAACATGATGTTCATATTCTGAACCGCCATGCCGGCAGCCCCTTTGATGAGATTATCGATAACGCTGATAACAATAACCATACCGGTACGCTCATCATAAGTGGCGAACAGGTCACAAAAATTGGTGCCCCTTACATCTTTAATTGCCGGTGCCTGTTTCCTTAACCTTACAAAAGGAGCATTTGAATAAAATTCTTTATAAGTTTCTTTCAGGAAATCTTCTTTAATACGGTTTGCCGGCCGGGCATAAATTGTGGTCAAAATGCCGCGGTCAACCGGAAGCAAATGAGGAGTAAACTGTATAAGGGTTTTTTTTCCGGAAACCCGGTCCAGTATCTCCTGCATTTCAATGGTATGACGGTGCCTTTTCAATCCGTATGCCCTAAAATTATCATTTACATTGGAATAGAGGTTTACCGCCTTTGCTGTTATTCCTGCACCCGTCACACCGGTTTTTGAATCAACTATTACAGGAGCGGAATCAACTATGTTTTTAGATAACAGGGGCGCAAGTCCCAGAATGGAACTTATCGGGAAGCACCCGGGGTTTGCAATTAAACCGGCACCTTTGATCTCATTATAAAACAATTCCGGGCATCCGAAAACAGATTTCTCAATTCCTTCAGGATATATATGTTCCATGTTATACCACTCTTCATAAACTTCCGATGAACTCAACCTGAAATCTCCCGAAAGATCAATAATTCTGAATGGGCTGTCTTTAAACCTTTTCACAAAATCCATAGATATACCATGCGGCAATGCAAGAAAAACCAGATCCAGGTCGTAGTTACAGATCCTGTTAATCGATATCAGTTTTTGATCGGCGATTCCCTGCAAAAAAGGATGAACATCTGAAAGTAACTCCCCGGTTCTGCTTTCAGAAGTGATAACGGTAATCTCAACATCAGGATGATTGGTGAGTATACGCACCAGTTCAGATCCTGTATAACCGGTTGCCCCGATAATTCCAGTTTTCTTCTTAGACATATGGTGTAAATTTTATCCGGAATATTTTTATTCGTTTCTTTTATCAAATAATAAATAGCTGAATTTTATATTTTATCCTGCGTCACATTCCCCGGTAAGGGTAAAATATACCGCATAAAACCTAACCTGGACAAGCCAGAACCAAAGAGGCTTGAATAATATTTTGCCAAAAAAAAGCAAGAACATTATAGCCAAGCCATTAAAGGGCCCCGGAACTGATCTCTTTCAATGATTTTTCGACTATTTCCATAACCTTTTCCAGATCTCCGTAGCTTATGTTTAAGGGGGGGAGCAGGCGCAGAACATTTCCGGCAGTTGAATTGGCCAGAACACCATTTTCAAACATTTTATTTACCAGGGGGCCGGTTTCAAAATCAAATTCCACGCCTATCATAAGCCCCATGCCCCGTATTTCTCTTATATGCGGATTATTCAGGGCAGTGATCTGTGATCTTATCCATTTTCCTTTTTCGTCTGCCTGTTGCAGAAGATTTTCTTTTTCAATCACTTCAATTGTTGCCAGTGAGGCGGCACAAACCAGGGGATTACCCCCGAAGGTAGTGCCGTGATCTCCAAAATCGATGGCTGAGCTGACCTTTTCGCTGGAAAGTACGGCGCCGACAGGAACACCTCCACCCAAAGCTTTGGCAACTGTCATTATATCGGGCTCCACGCCGTAATGTTCTTTGGCAAACATCTTTCCTGTCCGTCCCATACCACATTGAATTTCATCAAAAATCAATACGATATCCCGGTCACTGCAAAAAGCCCTTAAATCTTTAATAAATAAGGGATCGGCAACATTTACACCTCCTTCACCCTGAACAGGCTCTATAATGATAGCTGCAGTATCATTACCGGCAGTTTTACTTACAGACTCCATATCGTTAAAAGGTATCTGCATAAACCCCCCGGGAATCGGCTCAAATCCTTTCAGCTTTTCCTTTTTCCCTGTGGCAATGGTTGCCAGTGTACGGCCGTGAAAAGAGTTTTCAAAAGATATGATATTGCCTCCTCTTCCGATACTGTGTGCATATTTTCTTGCTATTTTAAATGCACCTTCAACAGATTCTGCTCCGCTATTGGCTAAAAACACCCTGTCGAGGCCGGATATCTCCTTAAGCTTTCCGGAAAGCCTGACCTGCGGATCACTCAGGTAGAAATTTGAAATATGGATCAGTTTTGCTGCCTGGTCGCCTATAGCCCTGACCAGATGCGGGTGACAGTGACCCAGGCAATTAACGGCAATGCCGCCAATGGCATCAATATACTTGTTGCCTTCCACATCCCAGAGGCAGGAGCCCTCTCCCCTCTCAAATGTAACAGGGTATCGCCTGAAGGTTTGAAGATAATATTGTTTATCAAGTTCCTGATATGAATCATTAAGCTTCCGTATCATTTTCGGAGTTTATTGAGCTATTTTCTGATTAATGTTCCAAACTCCTGATTTCCAAGAAAAGAGGTTATCTGTTCAGGAACTGTTCCATTGATTATCCGGGCAGATTGGGCGCCGCTGCTTAAGGCGATCTCACAGGATTCAAGCTTGGGGATCATTCCTCCCCGGATAACCCCCTTTTCCCTTAATTGGATTAACTCAGATACCATAAGCTCGCGTATAATAGTGCCGGGATCATCCTTATCAAGCATTAAACCATCAACATCGGTTAAAACTACATACTGCTCAGCTGAAACTGCACCCGCAATATGTCCGGCAAACATATCTCCGTTAATATTATAATCAATGCCGTTCTTATCAGAGGCAATACAGGTAATTACCGGAATATAATTTTTTTCCAGTAATAAATTAATTAATGCAGGATTGACCTCTGCCACATCACCAACCTGACCCAGATCAACGAGTTCTGTCCCGCCGTTTTGTTCGCGCCTGTGCAGCCGTTTTTCAGCTACAACCGTCCGGCCGTCTTTCCCCGACAAACCGACGGCATTATGCCCCATGGCATTAATTATGGAAACCAGGCTTCCGTTAACTTTACCTTTCAATGCCATTTCCACATATTCCATGGCCTCAGGTGTTGTTTTCCGTTGCCCGTCAATAAACTCAGATTCAATGCCGGCTTCCTGCAGTATCAGTTTTATAAATGGACCCCCGCCGTGAACTATTACCACATTGTAACCTTTTTCCTTCAGTGAGCATATATTTCCAAGCAGCCGGGCTGTAAGCTTTGAATCGGTCATGGCACTACCGCCATATTTAAATAACAAGGTACTTTTTGAGGCCATATTGTTTGCTTGCAAGTATTAATAAATCAACCGGAGATTTGTACTTCCCCCTATAAGATTATGACAGTTATTTGAAACGCAAAAGGCGATAATAATATCTAAAGTTAGAAAAGAGTAAAAAAGATTCCAAATAATTATCTCAAAACATCCGGGGTTACTTCATTATTTTAAAGGTTTATGCACTATTCTCACCATAAATAACGGGAATCACAAAGGTCGGGCCGGAATGCAGAAAATATGCAAAGATTTTATCGTGGTTTTCAGATTTACAAACAGTTATTGCGTATTGTAAAATACCCCGTGCCAGGAACGCAGGGCTTTTATCATGGAATTTTCATTTTTTTCTACCCGGGCAATTCATCCCTGCGCCAGGAGCGCTGGATTTCTTGCGGTTCTTTAAAGACTGCAAAAATTTAACCATTTTCCAAAAATATTGAATTGGGCATATTTTCATTCTTTTATCCTTGATTTTCTGCTTTTTTTTGCTAATATTTATATTGTAAAAAAAGCCAAAATTTTGTTTATATACAAAATTTTGACTTACAGTCGGAACCGCTTCGCTTTAACATTAAATTACACATCTGACTAATATCTTTAAAAGTGCTAAACGCAGCATGTGTAATTGACGAAGTCAATTTTTATGCGCCCGTGTGTAGTTTTACGCTGAAAAAATTTTTATGTATATTTGAATAATATTAAATGGCACTGAAATTTTCCACTTTTATGTTAGCTGCATTTCCCTCATATTTTATACCTTCCGGCTCACGGACTGCCTTCATGCCGCCTGAAATAACCGGAAAAAGTGTAAATTTAAATACAAGGATAAACGAACAATTAACCACTAACAAAAATTTAAAATATGAAAAAAACTCTACTCTTTCTTATTGTCGTCTTTATGACAATTTCGGTGTCAGGCCGGGCATCCGGACTGCAAAACCGGATGAATACTATTGAAGAAACATATGGAAACGAACAACTGCAGGATTTTAATGATATAAGCCGGTTCGAAAAACGGCTGCCATTATTAACCGGGCTGCCGTTAAAGTCACAAAAAGGAATTAAATACCAACTTGACAGTATCATTGCCAGGTCGCTGGATTATCTCTCCATGGAACTGGTTATTGATCAAAAATCTGAATATACCTTCGACAGCGAAGGAAACCAGACAGAAGAAATCCTTTATGAATGGGATAAAGATATTAACCACTGGGTGCCTGAGAGGAGGGAGGAAACCAGCTGGGACAATGATGGTAATATTACCGAAGTAATATTCTATGAATGGAACACTTATCATCAAGACTGGCAGCCGGATGAAAAACAAGACTACACCTATGATGGCCAGGGAAATTTAATTGAGTTAATTGAATACAGAATTGATGAATATGACTGGGATACCGGAGATGCGACCTGGGTTTTTGACTGGAAAGAAGAATACACCTATGATGCCGAAGGAAATTTAATCGAGGCGATAACATATGATTATTTCGATGATGAGTGGGAACCATATTCTAAAGATGAATTAACATATGAAAATGGAAACATGACTGAGGGCACCTTTTACTCCTGGGATGAAGATGCGAAAGATTGGGAGATTGATGTAATATTCGAAGCCACCTACGATGAAAACGACCTTCTTGTCGAAGTGATTCATTTCCGTTATGACGAAGATGAAAATGATTTTGTTCCCTCAACAAAATGGGAGCACAGCTATGACGATAACCGGAATCATATAGAAGAAGTCATTTATTATTATGTTCCGGACAATGAAGAGTGGGAACCAATGAATAAGCGGGAAAATGAATTTGACACTGATATTGCAATTGAAGAAACTGCCGTACCATACGAATTCCTTTTTTTTCAATTAACAAATATGATTACAGGCATTAACAGTTTCTTCTATGAGAATGAGGAGTGGTATTTATGGCAAGAGCTTTCTTTTTACTATTCCGATTATGATCCCGATCCTGATCCCGATCCTGATACCTACACTCTCACTATCAACATAGAAGGTGACGGTACGGTTGAGGTGGATGGTGATCCGTATACAGAACCCATAACTGTTGACAAAGGCACCGAGTTGGCTCTCGAAGCCATACCTGATGAAGGCTATGAGTTCGTTGAATGGACCGGCGACCTGCAATCACCCGAGGCTGAGGTAACCATAACCATGGATGAGGATAGAAACATTACGGCAATTTTCAGCGAGGTTGATGCAGAACAGTATACACTTACCCTGACCATTGAGGGTGAAGGGACGGTTGAGGTGGATGATGATCCGTATACAGAACCCATAACTGTTGACGAGGGTACCGAGTTGGC
>PXAP01000007.1 GCA_003567115.1 Bacteroidota bacterium | reverse complement strand
CGTGCAGGCGGTTTTACTTCCAGAGGTGTTACATTGTCTGAGAAAATAAAATCATCAGACCATGGCCGGTCAAAAAGAAAAATAAACTCATGTTGGGGATTGTCCCTTGTGATCCTCTTCAGTGTTTCAAATGCAAACCACCCTACTCCCTCCATCTTTTCGGGCAACAAAAGCCTTGTATTAACTGCGATCCTCATAGGGAAACTTTTTATGCTGCATTATCATATCTCTGTATACCCGGTAATCCGGCCAGCTTATAAATTCTACAGGATGCTGATGATGTCAATATTAATTTCTATTTTTATTTATTTATAACAACCCGGCCCGTTTGAATGAAACGCAAATTCCTTACAAATCTAACATTATTAATTATTCTGAACCTTCTGGTCAAACCTTTCTGGGTGTTTGGGATTGATCTTACCGTGCAGAATACCGTAGGTGCCGGCGATTATGGTTTTTACTTTTCGCTGCTCAGTTTTTCACTTCTTCTAAACATTGTACAGGACATTGGCATTGCCAGTTTCAACAGCCGTAATATAGCAAGAAATCCTGGCCTTATATCAAAACTGCTCCCGAACATACTGATATTAAAGCTTCTGCTTGCCGCAGCCTATTTCTCCATTAGTCTATCGATAGCATTTATAATAGATTACCAGTGGATTCAGGTCAGGTTGCTGATTATTCTTCTTTTCAACCAGTTCCTTAATTCACTGAATCTCTATCTGAGAAGCAACATCTCAGGCTTGCAGATGTTTCGTACAGACAGCCTGCTTTCTGTTACTGACCGCCTGCTGATGATCATAATATGCAGCCTTCTGTTGTGGGGAAATATAACCGGTTCTCCATTCAGGATCGAATGGTTTGTATATGCCCAGACAGCCGGGTATTTTCTCACTATGATCGTTATTCTGATGATAGTTTTGAAACACACAACTCTCAGTAAGATAGACATCGATTTTTCGGTTACGCGAAGCATGTTAAAACAGAGCTACCCATATGCTTTGCTCGGTCTTCTTATGGTACTCTATTACCGCACGGATTCGGTTATGCTGGAAAGAATGCTTTCTGACGGTAAAGTGCAGGCGGGGATCTATGCACAGGGTTTCAGGATACTCGATGCAGCCTCCATGCTGGGTTTTCTTTTTGCAGGCATATTACTGCCTATGTTTGCCAAAATGATCAGGCAAAATGATCCGGTCAGGCAACTTTTCAGGTTCTCTTTCCTTCTGCTTATCATTCCGGCCATAACCGGTGCCATTGCACTGAACTTTTACAGCTTTGAGGTAATGGATCTTTTATACAAAGCTCATGCCTATGAGTCAGGCAGAATTTTCGGCACTCTTATGATAAGCTATGTGTTTGTCAGTTGTTCCATAATTTCCGGAACTCTTCTTACCGCTAACGGTAACCTGAAAGAACTGAACATAATTGCTGTTTTCAGCGTGCTGATGAATATCGGACTAAACCTTATCCTTATTCCCCGGTACCAGGGGTTAGGTTCTGCATTTGCAAGCATGTCAACACAGTTTTTCTCGGCAATTTTTCAACTGATCTGGTTAATGAAGATTTTTAAATTCTATCCGGGCAGCAGGGTGATAATTCAGCTTTCAGTCTTTATAATCGTTTTAATCCTGACCGGATTGCTTGTCATGTATACCGGCACAGCCTGGTATTATGGTTTTTTTATAATTTGTATTACCGGAGCTGTAACAGCCTTTGCAATAAAGCTACTGGGATTTCGTGAAATCAAGGAGTCTATGTTTTAGGGTCCACTGACCAGCGGACTTACACAACCTTAATGTTTCCAAATTCAGCATACAATATCTGCAAAGGCACAGGCAAGAATCTCAGCTGGGATTTTTTTGCCGGGATCACTTCCTGCCGCCTTTCCGGTTACCTGCAATGCAAAGACCTCAGCTGAGATATTATGCCGGTGTATAAATCTTATGTTTTCATATATTTGTGTTTTTAAAACATATATATTATTATAAAACATCTTTACGTTTACTTATATATCAAATTAATCGGACAAGAATGAAAAAGTCAATCAGAAAATCAGCAGGTATATTACTCATATTATTACTTTTTATTCCCTCTTCGTGCAAGAAATATGAGGATGGACCATGGTTTAGTCTCCATACAAAAAAAGAACGCGTCACTGGTAACTGGCGCTTTGAATATGCAAAAGAGGATGGTATTGACGTAACAGAAAGATATGTTGACCAAAGAGTCAATATGGCAAAAAACGGTGACATCTACTGGGTGCAGGGTTTTGACCCATCTACCTATCAAACATATGGCCCCAGGGGTACATGGAGATTTTTAAATGATAAAATGCAGGTTGAAATGCACTTTGATCTTTGGGTAACGGAGGAATTTACTATTGTCTGGGATATCAAAAGACTGGCACACTCAGAATTAAAGCTTGAACGCTACGAGGAAGGTAAAAAAATAGAATGGAAATTGTGGAAACCTTATTAGATTATTCCTTAAAATTGGATAGGTTTACCAATCTTTTTGCTACTCTCATTTTAATCCTTATAACAGATCAGTATAAAATTTTCTGCCGATAATATATTTATTTGTCACTTCCAAAAACGATAATAACAACCTTTTATACTTTTTTACTACAATTGTTGATAAACAGGAATTTATTAACAATTGACCCGTTAATTCCGGAAGTTTTTTGAAATAAAGAGACAGTCAGGTATTTTTGAATAAGATATCTTCTTATCCTCATTTTTCCTGTACAGGTATACCTGATGAAAAAATGAAGAACAAAATTCAAAAAGATGAGCATACGAAAAGGATATACAGACAATCCTTCCTTCTCAATGCACGTGAAATGCGAGCAATAAACCGCTATTGTAAAAAATATAAAGTCAGAAATAAATCCAAATTCATCAGAGAAACAATAGTAACCGCCATTCTTAAAAAATTCGATGATGACCATCCTACCCTTTTCGGACCCGATGAAAATCCAAATCTGTTTTCCGGACGGGATTCCTGAGTAAATGATCAGCCATCCGGATTTCCCCCTTTATAATTTCATTTAATCCTGTCAGGATTTTTTGTTATGAATTCCTTCCAGCTTTTGCAACTTTTATCTTTTTCCTCAAGGTCATTCCGGTAAAAATGACACAGAGCTGCAGCAAGGCCGTCCGTGGCATCCAGGTTATCGGGCAGCCGGGGAATATTCAGGATCTTCTGAAGAAGCATGGCTACCTGTTCTTTGGAGGCTTTACCCTGCCCGGTTATTGCCAGCTTGATTTTGAGCGGAGCGTATTCGAATATTGGAAGAGCCCGGTAAAGCCCTGCTGCCATGGCAACCCCCTGTGCCCTTCCGAGTTTCAGCATGGACTGGACATTTTTCCCGTAAAAAGGAGCTTCAATAGCAATTTCATCGGGATGATACTGGTCAATCAGATGAATGGTGCGATCAAATATCCTTTGCAGTTTAAGGTAATGGTTGGAGAATTTTGAGAGCTCTATAGCTCCCATCGCAAGCATCGAGGGATTTTTCCCGACAGCTTTAATTAATCCGTACCCCATTATGGTGGTTCCCGGGTCAATACCCAATATGATCCTTTCCTGTTCCAAATTTTATTTTTAAAAGTGGTTCAATTGGCTTCGCCGATCTTAACCGCTTTACGGGTTCGATTCCCCGACCCTCTGAATCGGAAATAAATTCCATTTGATATTTCAGTACTCTGCCCCGGGCTGGTTCTTTTTTTAATGTGCCCCTATCTCTCTTCTCAAACCGGTCATCTGTTCCCGGGGCTGAACATACAAGGCTTTTTTGCGGGGCAGCATGCTGAAAGATCCCGTTTCAATATAATTCAATGCCTCCTTTAATGAAGACTCCTCAGGATCTCCGAATTTGCGGGTTATATCATCCTCAACATATGAATCTGCCGGCAGTCCGTTAAAATAGTCGCCAAATCCATCTGCATTTGCAATTTTGAAGGTGACCGGTACAAAAGCATACAGATCTCCGTAATACCATGCATTCTGTCCCATTGGTTTGCCATATGTATCATCCCCGATTATATCAACCGTTATATAGGGTCTGAGTCCGTTAATAACCAACTCACTTGCCGATGCGGTACCCCCTGTTGCTATGGTAATAAGACGATCAAGATTAAGAACCGTAAGTTGACCATTATTTTCCCTATGGTCAAGACTGAAGTTGTCAGTAAAATTCATGGAATCTGCCAGCTTATCATTATAGAGATACGTGGCAAAAGGCCGACCTTCAACACTCTGCCCTCCTATTACGCTGGCCAGGTAATTGGCCACATTGGTCTGGCCCCCGCCGTTATAACGCAGGTCCAGAATAAGCTCATCAATTCCCTCAGAATTAAAGTATTCAACAGCCTTTTCCAGCTCATCAAACGTAGGAGTGGTAAAGCCCTGTAAAACCAGATACCCTGCTTTTCTGCTTCCTGCTTCAAATACATCACTATGCAGAACAGTATTCATAACAACTTCCTTTTTTTGCACTGTCAAATCCTTTTCCGAGCCATCCGGTTTTCTGAACAGAAAATCATTACTGACACCAACTTCATTATCTCCCAGCATCTGGTTTATGTTCATTCCCGGTTGAAGGGATGTCCCGTTTATCTCTTCAATTATCCAGCTTCGCCTTACACCCTCCTCATACAAGTCTGTAGTATTGAAAATAAAGGTAACCCTCAATTTCCCATCCCCATCCCATTTAGAACCGAACCCGTAGCCGATAAACTTTGACTCCCTGTAATATGATTCAAACTCCTTTCTGGTGGTAACATAACTCCACCTGTCCTCAGGCCTTTTCCGTATTGCATTCATAACCTCATAAGGAGACTCGTACAGTGAAGGATTTATATCGGGTATCTCATCATACCAGTAATACCAGTCCAGCATGAGTCCGTAAAACGCCTCGTTCTCAGCCACTTCCGGATCATCTTCCGGTTTTGGCTCCGGCTCTACTTCATCCTTTTCACACGAATTAAAAAGAAATGTTGCCGATAACAGCAGTATAATGAAAAAGAAGAGATGACGAAATTTAAATTTTTCCATCGTAAGGAGGTATTAATATTACCGTTAATATTACAAAATACTGCAGATAAAACAAACAAGAGGGGTATTTAGTTTAAACGTTCCGTGCAATCTTTTTATTCTATTCTGATTTTAATCTGAATTCTGCCGTCACATTCCCTGCTGTACAGCTTTGCTGCGGGGAGCTTCAATTCTCAGGATTTGCCGATGTTTCCCCGGGTGCCTGCCGCCGGCATGAACTTCTGCAGCAGGATTCCCCCGATAATCATTATCAATCCCACAACGGTTGTGAAATGAATATATTCACCAACTACCAGATTAATTAGCAACAATGCAAAAAAAGGTGTAAGGTATATCATATTGCTCACCTTGTCGGTCGAAACAGCGTACTGCAACGCTTTAAGCCAGAAAATAAAAGTAAATCCCATTTCAAACAGTCCGATATATATTCCCCCGGTAATTCCGTACCAGTTAAATGATTCAAAACCCGATGAGAGTATCATAGCCAAAAAGGCAAAAAAAACTGCAAACAGGAATGAAAGAAACAGCTTAACAACTTCGTTTCTGGGATCTCTTACATTGTAAATCCAGAAAATGGCCCATATAACCGAACTGCCCAGAGCAAGAGAAACCCCTAAGGGATCTGCAATCTTAAGATCAAAGGGATTCCCCCGGGAAGAGATAAGATACACACCGGCAAAACTTATAAACATTGCCCCCAGGCTTAAAGGGGGGATACGTTGCTTAAGAAGTGGCACCGACAGTATAACAAGCATAATGGGCCATGTAAAGTTCAAAGGCTGGGCGACCTGTGCGGGTATAAGTGAATAAGCCTTAAGCAACATCAGGTAATAGATAAAAGGGTTGAGTAACCCGAGCATGGCAGAACGCAGATATTCCTCCCTTGATGTTTTAATGAGAAGGTAAAGCTTTTTCTGGAAGAAAAGGACAAGAAAAAGAGCCAGGCAACTGGCAAGTGTTGCTACAAAAAGTATCTGAATAAAATTGATATGGTCAAGTGTAAGCTTGAATGCCGAAGCGGCGGTAGACCAGAACAAGACTGCCAGACCGGCAAATATATACGCCTTTAAGGGATCTTTGGGGTGCTGGTCAATCCCCATTGCTTTAATGGTTTATTACTTCAAAACCTGTGTAGGGCACCAGCACAGACGGAATGGTTATTCCTTTTTCTGTCTGGTTATTTTCAAGCATAGCAGCCAGGATCCTGGGCAGGGCCAGGGCACTGCCGTTAAGCGTATGTGCCATATCTGTCTTTTTTCCGTTCTCATGCCTGAAGCGCAGCATCATTCTGTTGGACTGGTAAGATTCAAAATTTGACACGGAGCTGACCTCAAGCCACTTTTTCTGCGCTGCAGAAAACACTTCAAAATCATATGTTTTTGCTGCATGAAAACTCATATCCCCTCCGCAAAGGAGCATTATACGGTAAGGAAGCTGCAATTTTACCACCAGTTGCTCAATATAGGATGTCATTGCCTCAAGGGTCTCATATGAATGTTCAGGATGCTGTATCCCGACTATTTCAACCTTATCAAACTGATGCAAACGATTCAGTCCCCGTACATCCTTCCCGTATGATCCGGCTTCCCTTCTGAAGCAGGGTGTGTATCCGGTCAGCTTTCGCGGCAGGTCCTTAAACGGGATTATCTCCTTGCGGAACATATTGGTAAGAGGCACCTCTGCGGTAGGAATTAGATAAAGATTATCCCCTCCGATATGGTACATTTGCCTGTCCTTATCGGGTAACTGGCCGGTACCAAAAGCAGATTCCTCATTAACCACAACCGGAGGAATAATCTCATTATAACCGGCTTTCACGGCCTCGTCAAGAAAGAAATTAATCAGTGCCCGCTGCAATCTGGCAACCTTCCCCTTATAAACAGGGAAGCCGGCCCCGGTAATTTTATTTCCCAGTTCAAAATCAATAATATCATATTTCTTTGCAAGTTCCCAGTGAGTTAATGCTCCGGGGTATAAGGCGGGAATAACTCCTCCTTCACGCACAAGGAGATTATCCCCGGAATAATTTCCTTCAGGCACCGATTCATGGGGAATATTTGGAAGCTGAACAAGCAACTCCTTAAGCCTTCCTTCTAAACCTGCAAACTCAGGCGACAGGTGCCTGATCTTTTCCTTCAATTCACCGGTTTTCTCTTTAGCCTGCCCGGCTTCCTCTTTCCTGCCCTGCTGTATAAGAGATCCAATCTCTCTGGAAAGTTTATTTACAGCTGCCTGATAGTTATCAAGATTATTCCGGATTTTTCGGCGCTTTGAATCAAGCTTTATTATGTTGCCAACCAGACCTTCAGCCTGAAAATTCTTTACTTTCAGACGATTGACCACTATATCCGGATTTTCGGAAATGTATTTAACAGACAACATAAGCAGTAATTTTTATACTACCATCAAAAATAAAAAACTCCTGATAACTTCGGCAGATAAACAGCTTAGTTTTTCAGGAGATTATAACTTTTGTGGCAATACTTTACATCACCTTATATCAGGCTTGGGGTTCAACGGAGACAAAAGATTTATTTCCTTTTTTTCTTTTGAAAATAACCTTGCCGTCAACCAGGGAAAAAATAGTATGGTCTTTACCCATTCCAACATTCAGTCCGGGATGATGCTTAGTACCCCGCTGCCGGATAATTATGTTGCCCGCTTTGCAATTATCTCCTCCAAAAATCTTTATACCAAGTCGTTTACTTTCTGATTCGCGACCGTTTCTTGAACTGCCCGCTCCCTTTTTGTGAGCCATTTTCGTGAATTTTTATTATGTTGTTACTATATCCTCGATTTGAATCCGGGTCAGATACTGGCGATGCCCGTTAAGTTTCTGATACCCCTTTCTTCTTTTCTTCTTAAATACCAAAACCTTATCCCCCTTCAGATGAGAAATTATCCTGGCTTTGACAACAGCATTCTTTACAGTTGGCGTACCAACTTTCACCTTACCCTTATTGTCAATAAGCAGCACCTTATCAAAATCAAGTTCTGATCCCTCTTCACCTTCCAGCCGATTCACATAAAGCTTCCTCTCTTTTTCCACCTTGAACTGATGGCCTGCTATATCTACTATTGCGTACATTAGATGATTTATTTCAGTGATTATTAAATAAGACCGGGAGTGCAAAATTAAAAATGTTTTATCAAAACACAAACTTTTGTCAGCGATAATTTTTTACCCTTCAAATGCATGAATTCAGATTGCATGATTTTTATCTGCTAAAAAATAAAAAGGCTTTTGCTTTTATAAATTCATTGTTATTTTTACAAATGGTATAATAAGTTATAAGAAAAATTATTTTTTAGAGGGGAGTTGATATAGCCAGTAGCCAATAAGAAATTATGAGCAAAATAAAGCTAAATGTACTTGGAATATCATACAGCCAGACACAATCAGGGGCATATGCACTGGTTCTGGCCGAGGAAGGCGGGGAACGCCGCATACCCATTATTATAGGCGGGTTTGAGGCCCAGGCGATTGCTATTCAGCTGGAAGGCTTAAAGCCTCCGCGCCCCCTCACACATGATCTTTTTTTAAGCTTTGCATCATCTTTTGGAATTTCCATTACAGAGATCAATATTTATAAACTGGAAGAAGGTGTGTTCTATTCCAATCTCATATGCGAAGACGGAGAAAAACAGATGACTGTTGATGCACGTACCAGTGATGCAATTGCCCTCGCCCTTCGTTTCCGCTGCTCAATATATACTACCGAAGAGATCCTTGCCAAATCAGGCATAGTTATCGATATTGAACCGGAATCAAAAGAAGGGAGCCCAACCTCAGCCTCCAAATTATTTGTCGATCCCTCCTCAGAGCCAAGAAGGCCGGCTGAGGAACTGAAGGATTTAAGCCTGAACGAATTAAAGGAGATGCTTAAGGATGCTGTCAAAAATGAGAATTACGAAAAAGCCTCCGATATCAGGGATGAAATTAACCGCAGAAACAAAAAATCCTGAATTTCCGGGATATGCGAAGGACTCTTCTTATTCTTTTTGCAGCATATTTGTCATTGCTGCCGGCAGGTTTATAAACCGGAATGCTATATCATGGAGGGTTGTCATAACCGGACCTGGAGTTCAGATAATTCTGGCTATTGGTATATTGCAGGTTCCTTATGATACAAGTTTTTTTTGAATTTATTGGCAAAACATCTGTTACTTAACAGGCAAAATACTGAGGTAAAATGCCGGGATCACTGACAGGAAGGGATGCAGCCGGGTTATTCAAAATCTCCCTGTCCGAAAGACTTTAAAACCCGGTTTTAGTATCGAGTCGCTTATGGATCAGTTTTGTCTCCTCTTCGAAGCCGGGTTTTTCAAGTAACGCAAACATGTTGTTTTTATAGGCTTCCACCCCCGGCTGGTCAAACGGATTGACATTCATAAGATAGCCGCTGATTGCGCAGGCCTTCTCAAAAAAATACATCAGCTGCCCTAAATAATACTCACTAAGTTCAGGGAGTTTTATGAGGATATTCGGCACTCCGCCATCAACATGGGCAAGCATTGTACCCAGCTCGGCCATCTTGTTTACTTCGTCAATCCTTTTACCTGCCAGGTAGTTTAATTCATCTCCGTCATCTTCTTCTTTCGG
>PXAP01000175.1 GCA_003567115.1 Bacteroidota bacterium | reverse complement strand
ATTGGCCGTACATGTGATATATGAAGGATCACTTATTGCAACAGCCGCTATGGGCGAACGATCATCCCTGAAACGGCCGGTAAGTTCCTCGGCAAAATGCATGGCATCACACATTGAACCACCATTTCCGCAGGAAATTATTTTTCCGCCGCCGGACAGTGAACTCACCATCAAATCACCGGCATCGGCAATACGTTGAATAATACCCTCTGAGGCCAGAAAATCATCCAGCAACTGCCTGGCCTTTTCGAAGCCATGTTTTATCTCATGCATATAGATGTTTTTATGTTTCATGTGTATAAAGTATAGTTAGCAAATTAATAGTGTTTTATGCAATCTTCGACCATCATTTAACTTTTTCCCGGGTCACTTCTATGTTATTGTATATTCGGGAGTTCATAAAAAACTTCATTATCATGTTAATCTTTTAAACCCTGTACTGATCATTATTCGGGTATTCAGGTGTAAGTTCGTTTAAGAATTAATGAGGTTAAAAGTAATATTTATTCACTCAAAAAAACAACCACTCGCCGGAAATTGAAGTGCCTGAAAATATTATAATCACATCCCCGTTGCCATAAGGGACGTGCTCTTTAAATAAAAGTAAATTTCCATTAACTTTGCAAAAAACAGACTAATGCTAGGAGGATTTTTTAAGTTACCAAAAGTCAAACAATTCCATTACCGGCCCAGATACTTTGATGAAAGGAAGGAGGAGCTGGACAAGCGTATAGCCCAGATAAAATCGGAGATGGGAATCACCGAAGATGATCCGGAGGGAAATAAATATTTTAAGGGTGATTACAAAACCCATATAAAGGGTCAGATGAGGGGCTATTTCAAGCAGGCGAAGAAGCAAAAAAGGACATCCAATGTCAGGCTGCTGATCATTTTGCTCATACTGCTGCTACTTGCCTGGTACATTATCTATTATTAAGTTATCAAAGCATAAGGATGGCAGATATCATACAATTGCTTCCCGATTCAGTGGCCAACCAGATTGCTGCGGGTGAAGTCATTCAAAGGCCCTCATCGGTTGTCAAGGAGCTGGCAGAAAATTCAGTTGACGCAGGAAGCAGCTTTATCACGGTTATACTCAGAGAAGCTGGAAAAAACCTTGTAGAGGTTATCGATAACGGTTGCGGAATGAGCGAAACCGATGCCAGACTTTCACTGGAACGGCATGCCACCTCAAAGATAAAAAACGCCGATGATCTCTTTGCCATAAAAACAATGGGTTTCAGGGGAGAAGCACTGGCATCGGTTGCCGCCATAGCTGAACTTGAGTTGCAAACCAGGCGACAACAGGATGATATCGGGACGCTTGTTGAAATTAAAGGCGCTGAATTTATCAGGCAGGAGCCGGTCTCCTGCCAGGCCGGATGCAAAATCAGCATAAAAAATCTTTTCTTCAATGTTCCTGCACGCAGGAAATTTTTGAAAACAAACCCCACCGAACTCAGACATATAGTAACTGAACTCCAGCGAATTGCCCTGGCAAACCCGGAAATAGAGTTTTCACTGCAGCATGAAGGCAAGAAGATCCTTCACCTGCCTCCGGCTAATCGCAAACAGCGCATAATCCATATTTTCGGCAGGAATATAAATCAGCAGCTTGTAGAGATTGACACCCAAACCAACCTGGCCAATATCGGAGGCTTCATTGCCAAACCCGAATATTCGAAAAAAGCGCCGGGAGAACAATTCTTTTTTATAAATAACCGCTTCATGCGGCATCCCTATTTTCACAAGGCTGTCACCCGGGCCTTTGAAAAGCTTATCGCCCCCGATGCCCTTCCTTCCTATTTCATATATTTTGAAGCCTGCCCCAAAACGGTAGATGTCAATATACATCCTACCAAGACAGAGATAAAATTTGAAAATGAAAAGGCTGTCTGGCAGATCCTTATGGCATCGGTAAGAGAGGCCCTGGGAAAATTCAACCTGGTACCTTCCATCGATTTCAATACTGAAGGAATGATAGATATGGTAATCCCCCGCCGCGACAGGGAACCTTCACCGCCTGAAATATCTGTTGACCCGGACTTCAACCCTTTTGAACAGGAAGCAGGCGGATCCGGACTCAAACAGGGTCAAAAAAGTGACAGATACAGATACGGTAACTGGGAGCAGCTATATAAAGACTTTGAAAAGGAAAGAAGTATGCCGGGGGAAGAATCGGAGAGAAGTGTTGTGCATGCAGAAAGAGGGAAAGATGAAAATATATTTTCCGGCAGCACTCCCGCCCTCCTGCAGGTCAGGAACAGGTTCATCCTCTCCCCGGTAAAATCGGGTCTGATGATTATAGACCAGAGAAGGGCACATGAACGTATACTGTATGAAAAATTCTTAAAAACCATTCGTTCCGGTTCCCTTATTGCTCAGCAGCAGCTCTACCCTGTCAATATCGAATTAAGCCCATCCGACTACCAGCTTGTGAAAGAGCTTACCGGCGAGCTGGTCAATTTTGGCTTTGATATAAGGGATTTCGGCACTCACAGTATAATAATCTCAGGGTGCCCTGCAGATACAGATCACGCCGATCCTGCAAAGATGATAGAAAATCTGCTCTCCGAATACAAATCATCCGGTTCAGCATTCAAAGAAAGTCCCCGGGAAAAAATTGCACTTAACCTTGCCGGGTCTTCGGCAATAAATTACGGAAAACCTCTGACCAGAGAGGAAATGCAGGATATAATCGACAATCTTTTTGCCTGTGAAATACCCAATTATTCTCCTGATGGAAAAACCGTTCTGGTCATATTAAGCAATGATGATATTGATAAAAAATTCAGGGAAGCTTAAAACGGCCGGACTTTAAGATTGTCTTTAATACAAATAAAATTGAAGATATTTGGCAAGCATTTACTACTTTTACATATAGATACAAAGAAGTATCGGGTTAAACATACAAATAAAACACATAATATATATTAACCATGATGTTAGGACGAGTCGGGGGTATGCCGCCGGTAGTTAAAAACCTGCTTATTATAAATGCAATTATGCTTTTGGCAACTATTGTCTTAAGCGGCACATATAACATCCACCTTACGAGGATATTGGGCCTGTATTACTTTGAATCGGAACATTTCAGGCCTTACCAGATTATAACCCATATGTTTATGCATGGGGGACTGGCGCATTTGTTTTTTAATATGTTTGCATTATGGATGTTCGGACGTGTACTTGAAAGTGTCTGGGGATCAAAGCGGTTTTTTTTCTACTATTTTTTCACAGGACTTGGTTCAGCATTTCTGCATACCATTGTAAATTTCATAGAAGTTCAGTCCATCATGGCTGACCTGGATCCTGAGCAAATTGCCACCGTCAGGGAAGAAGGGGCAGAACTATGGGCAACCCAGCGTAATTTTCTTCATTCCGGTATGGCTGCTCTTAACCGGGCGCTGAATATTCCCACAGTGGGAGCTTCCGGCGCTGTATTTGGTGTTTTGCTGGCCTTTGGAATGTTATTCCCCAACACAAGGCTTTTGCTCCTTTTTCCTCCCATTCCAATAAAAGCCAAATACTTTGTAATAGCATACGGTGCTATTGAATTGTATCTGGGACTGACACGGCCGGGGAGCAATATTGCCCATTTTGCACATCTTGGAGGCATGCTGTTCGGGTTCATTCTTATAAAATACTGGCAGAAAAGCACAAGAAACTTTTTCTGAATGCGTTTATAGACTGAACGTGTTGAATACAGCATGGGGGTTTGACTTCGTCGATTTCACATGCATAAAGATTTTAATTTAGTAATAATTAGGTAGATGTGAAATTCATCGGAATTGAAACAATAAACATGAATTACCTGCTGTAAAAGTTAATTGCATATCATAATTGAAAAACATGACCATATTAGATGAAATAAAAGAATCTTTCAAAAAAGGAACCATCCTTACAAAGCTTATATACATTAACCTTGCCATATTTGTTACTGTAAAGGTTGTCCAGGTAATTTTCTTTTTGTTCAGTCCCGGCACGCCAATGACTCATCTTATAATCGACTGGCTGGCCGTTCCTGCAAGTTTTTCAGACCTTTTGACCAGGCCATGGACTATTTTCACCTACATGTTTTTGCATGAGGGATTTCTGCATATTTTATTCAATATTCTCTGGCTTTACTGGTTTGGCAGAATATTTCTTGAATATCTTGATGAGAAAAAACTGCTTGGCGTATATCTGTTGGGTGGACTGGCGGGTGCAGCTCTGTATATTCTGTCATTTAATATATTTCCCGCCTTTGCACAAGCCCTGCCGGTTTCCAGGGCACTGGGAGCATCAGCAGCAGTGCTTGCCGTGGTAATCTCCATTTCGGTATACGTGCCTAACTATACCATAAACCTTGTTTTTCTGGGACCGGTAAGATTGAAATATATTGCTGCCTTTATGATTGTGCTTGATATCATAAGCATAGCAGGCAGTAATGCAGGAGGCCATATTGCCCACCTGGGCGGGGCACTGTTCGGCTGGTTGTTTATCCGCCAGTACAGGAGGGGACTTGACCTTACAAAAGGTATAAACCTCACATTACACAAACTTTCATCGTGGTTAAAACCTGAAAGAAAATTAACCGTTGAACACCGCACACCGCAAAGCGACCTGGAATACAACAAACAAAAAGCTTACAGGCAGAAACTTATTGATGACATCCTCGACAAAATAGCCAAATCAGGTTATGAAAGCCTCAGTAAAGAGGAGAAAGAGATACTTTTCAAGGTAAGCAACAAATAATAAATTTTTATCTGTTTAAAATTTACAAATCTATGGTCAGATGGAACTCGCTTGCTTAAACAATCTTGTGAGCTAAAATTTTTAACATGACTCGTTTCATGTTTTTTTGCATATAACCTTTTGTGAATTTCAGCTTTTTCAGGGAAAAGAATGATCAGGTCATATGAGAAAGATTTAGGACTTAACTCAAAATTTCCCATCCTGAGGGGCAGAAATTATCAGGTCACATGAGAAAGTATACCGGAAATACGAAATCAGGTAAAGGCCAGGGAATATGGTCTTATCTTATCAGCAGAATAAAAATGCTCCTGCATAATACACTTATGCTGGTAAATTTCATTTTTGTCATTCTGCTTTTACTCTCTTATCTCTCCACCCATATAAGTCCGCAGGACCTCTGGGTACTTTCTTTTTTCGGACTGGCCTATCCATTTCTATTTCTTGCCAACCTCGGTTTTGTTATTTACTGGGCGGTAAACAGAAAAATCCTGTTCATATACTCCCTGATTACTATAATGCTGGGATGGACCCATGTTTCAAACACTTTTCAGGTCAGGCTTTCCCGGAATCAACCGGCAGAGGTTTCCAACACTTTTACCTTTTTATCATATAATGTAAGGCTGTTTAATTTATATAATTGGATAGACGAACCTTCTGTAAAACAGGACATATATGAATTTCTTCTGAGTGAAGACCCGGATATATTATGCCTTCAGGAATATTTTTTCAATAAGGAGGATCCCTACAATAATTCCAGGAATTTCAGAAGGCTTCACGACACTTACAAACACATTGAATATTCCAGCTCAAACAACCACGATTTTAATTTCGGAATAGCTACTTTCAGCAAATATCCTATTGTGAACACCGGAAAGATTGAGTTTGTAAACAGCAGCAATATAAGCATATACACTGATATAGATATAAATAAAGACACTATAAGGGTATTCAACAACCATCTTCAGTCGGTGCAGTTCACCCAGGAAAACCTGGAATTTATTGAAAATCTTGGAAAACGAAATAACTACGATATTGCCCGAATACGGGATATCGGATCCAGGCTCAAACAGGCATTTGTCAGGCGCTCACGCCAGGTGGAGATCATCGTGGAGCATATTCAGGATTCACCTTATCCTGTCATTATTACCGGTGATTTCAATGATACTCCTGTATCTTATACATACCGGAGACTGATGAATCAGGAACTGGAAGATGCCTTTGTCAATTCAGGCCGGGGAATTGGAAACACCTACGTAGCAAAAATACCACTGTTCAGAATAGATTACATCCTTCACAGCAAAGAACTGGAGTCCTTCTACTTTGATTCTCAAAGAATTGAATTGTCAGATCATTATCCCCTGCAGTGTGAGTTTTCATTTAAAAAAGACCTGCCTTATAAGGGCCCGGTAAAAGTCCCCCGGCAGTCCGGCAGTCACTTTACTGCAGTCAAAACGGCAAATTATCAAGGTCGGCATTCCCCCCGGTAAGGATAATACCGATCCTGTTACCCCGGAATAATCGGGGATTTTCAAGGATAACAGCCAGCGGAACAGCCGCAGAGGGTTCCACGATGATCTTCATCCTTTCCCATATGAGCCGCATAGCTTTTATTATACTCTCTTCTCCGGCACATGATATATCATTGACATATCTGCGTATAATCCCGAAAGTAAGTGAACTCAATGATGTAAGGAGTCCGTCAGCCACTGTGTTGGGTTTCAGTGGAGGCTGAAGCACACCGGTTTTGAATGACCGGCAGGCATCATCGGCATTTTTCGGTTCAGCGGCAATTACCCTTGTTCCCTGCGTCATATTTACTACTGATATTGCCGTGCCGCTTAGCAGTCCCCCGCCCCCGACAGGCACCATCACAACATCAAGATGTCCGGTATTCTCAAGAAGTTCTTTGGCTGCAGTGGCCTGGCCGCAAATTACATCGAAATTGTCGTAGGGATGGACAAATGTTGCCCCTGTTCTCTTCACTACCTCTTCCAAAGCGCACTCCCTGGCTTCCAGGGTAGATGCACAAAAAGAAATGTCTGCACCGTAGGAGGAGACCGCTTCACGTTTAACCCGGGGAGCGGTCTCCGGCATCACGATATGTGCCCTGATACTCCTGTTTCGTGCAGCAAGGGCCAGGGCAGCGGCATGATTGCCCGAAGAGTGTGTCGCTACCCCATTTTCCGCCAAAGCATTATCCAAAGCAAGGACGGCATTGGAGGCACCTCTGAACTTGAAAGCCCCTGCCTTCTGGAAATTTTCGCACTTGAAAAATATCCTGTTGCCGGTAATATCGTTTATTGTTCTGCAGGTAAAGACAGGAGTACGGTGAATCCAACCGCCGATTCTTTCATGGGCCCTGAGTACATCTTTCCATTGGGGTATTTTAATGAGATCCATATTAACAAATCAGAATATATGCTTTTATGTAATCTTTCTATTAAATTATTCTTTACTGACAGTGCCGGCCATTACCGTAAGCTCTTGCCCGGAGAAAAAGTTATAGGTATGGCAGATAAAAAATAATCTTTTAAAATACTCATTTTCCAAATGAACATAAAATTTTTTCATCTTTACCTGTGTGTAATTTAAGATGAGTAAACATATATAAACCGGGTGTAATTTTAAAATTGTCATGTATATTTACCCGGGGAAAAGCCGGAATTTTTACCTGATTTTTCATATATTTAATTTTTATATTAATAACTCCGTAACATTTAAACTCTCCATATAATGAACGACTCCCGTAAAGAGATCATAGAACAGGCCTGGGAAAACAGGGAACTTCTTGCAAAAAAGGAAATTATTGACTCCATAGAGTCGGTTATCGATGACCTGGACAAAGGTAGCATCAGGGTAGCCGATCCGGTGGAAAACGGCTGGAAAGTAAATGATTGGGTAAAGAAAGCTGTAATCCTCTATTTTCCTGTCAGAAAAATGGAGCTTAGTGAAGCCGGGCCACTTGAATTTCATGATAAGATGAAGCTGAAAAAGGGCCATGCCGAAGCAGGAGTCAGGGTTGTTCCCCACGCCGTTGCCCGCTATGGTGCCTTCCTTGGAAAAGGGGTTATCATGATGCCCTCGTATGTGAATATCGGAGCATGGGTCGGGGAAAACACCATGGTTGATACCTGGGCTACCGTTGGATCATGTGCACAGATCGGCAAAAATGTCCATCTCAGCGGCGGGGTGGGTATTGGCGGGGTCCTGGAGCCGGTTCAGGCTGCTCCGGTTATCATAGAGGATAATTGTTTTATCGGCTCACGATGCATTGTTGTCGAGGGGGTAAGGGTTGAGCAGGAGGCAGTGCTCGGGGCCAACGTGGTACTAACCATGTCGACCAGGATAATAGATGTTACCGGTGATAAGCCAAAAGAGTTCCGGGGTCTGATTCCTTCAGGATCTGTGGTCATACCGGGCACTTTTCCTAAAAAATTCCCTTCCGGGGAATACTATGTACCATGTGCCCTGATCATAGGAAAAAGGAAAAAATCTACCGATATGAAAACCTCTTTGAATGATGCGCTCAGGGAATATAATGTTTCCGCATAACCGGAAAAAACGTTTTTTCAAAAGATCAGAGTTCAAATACCGGATTATTTACAGAGAATCTGACCGGGTAACTACAGCACCATAAAAAGAGATGATTATGAATGAAGATTTGGCCCTCGCCCTTCAAACACTCAAAAACAGCGGAACAATATTATATCCAACCGATACCATATGGGGCATTGGATGTGATGCCACCAACAATATGGCGGTAATGAAAATATATGATATAAAGAAACGGGAAGATAAAAGGCAAATGCTGATTCTGGTTGAAAATGCGTCCGCTATCCATGAATATGTTGATTCCGTACCTGATTTGGCATTTACCTTTATTAAGTCTGCAAAAAAACCGCTCAGCATAATTTTTCAGAATGCAAAAAATCTTGCCCCTGCACTCATTGGTGATGACCGGACCATCGGGATAAGAGTAGTGAGGGACGATTTCTGCAAGGAATTGATCAGCATGCTGGGGAAACCGATCGTATCAACTTCGGCAAATACAAGCGGAAGCCCTCCACCTGTAAACTACGATAGTATAGACCGGAATATAAAAGAAGAAGTCGACTATGTAGTCAAGTGGAGACAGGATGATACCAGCCAGTCGTCCCCGTCAGACATAATAAAATTCGGAGAAGAAGGGGAGGTAATCAAGATCCGGTGATTCCTTACCGGGTATTGCGCTCAGCATCAAATCCATAGGGGCGGGATACTGAAATCAGATTCAAACGGTTACAGATCAAAGATAAAGATCAAACAATCCTTCAGGCGCTGATATTTTTATGACCCTTTTTTTGTAATCTATTTCAGTTATTATATCATCATGAAAGGGAACAAGTATTTCCTTTCCCTTCAGATCGATCTTCATAACCGGATTCTCAGGACATTCGACAACCTCTTCCAATATCCCCGAATAACCATGCTTCCTGTCAACAACACGAAATCCTTTAAACTTATCAAAATTCCCTTTATCCTTCCTTAATGTTTCATCCGCACCTGATGAATGGTAAAAAACACGGCAATTTACATAATCGGAGGCATGGAAAGAATTATCAACCTCATCCAGCTTTACGAGAGCAGTATAATCAGAAATAACCCGGAATTCCGAAATAAAAAACGGAACCGGAATGCCGTCTATCTCAACAAATACCGGTTCACCTTCTTCAGGTTCATCGTCCTTAACCAAAAAGAGCTTAAGAATCAGATGGCCATCAATCCCATGAGTCTTCAGGAATTCACCCAACAAACTTAAATCCTCAGCATAGTGCATGCAGAAAGTTTATGGTGTCAAGCTTTTTATAGTCAGGATTTTTCAGATGATTCATCTGAATTCTTTTCAGAAGCATCCTTTTCACCTTTCCCGGCAGTTTCTTCCCCGGAAGGAGTCTTTTCCTCAGCTTTTTCCTTTGGAGGGGCCTTTTCTTCGGCTTTCTCCTCAGGTTTCTCTTTTGGAGGGGCTTTTTCCTCAGCTTTCTCCTCTGAAGGGGCCTTTTCTTCAGGTTTCTCCTCAGGTTTCTTCTTTGGAGGGGCCTTTTCTTCAGGTTTCTCCTCAGGTT
>PXAP01000215.1 GCA_003567115.1 Bacteroidota bacterium | reverse complement strand
TCCGTATGCAGGTTGCAGTACCATGCATATCAGTACAATTAAAATCATTCTCATTTTTACATTCATATCAATCACTTCGTTAAATTATTTTGACGTCTTATTATATAAACTATTTTTTTTGCCAATTGTTTTATTAAAAATTAAAAAAAGCTTTGAACTGCAGCCGGGCAGTACAATCCTTTTTGCATATATTAAAGGAATAAAACATGCAAAGTACCGGTTTTTGATTTGCAAAAAAGAAATGCCTTTTATAACTTGATCGCTGAACAGTAAAAAACCCTGCGGCTTTATCAGGATCAGGTTAAGTTGTTGTATCTTTAAGTGCTATAATACAAACAATTAAATTAACAATTGGTCATTAATTTTTTATTATGGATTATCCTACCCGCCCAAAAATGCTTCTGATGATACTGATTATTTCAGCAAGTGCACTTATCAGCAGCTCATTTTCAGCTAATGCCGGTAACTCACTTTTTGTTTCCGGTTTGAAAACCGGATATTACACCAATCCGGTTGGTATTGATCAACATCCACGTTTTTCATGGATTATTGAAAGCCTGTTGCAAAACACGCACCAGACTGCCTGGCAAATTCAATCGGCCACAAGCAAAAACCGGCTCGAAGCCGGTGATCTGATATGGGACAGCGGCATCGTACCCTCTGACAACTCCATATATAATTCATGGGAAGGCCCGCCTCTTCAACCGGGTCAGCGTTATTACTGGAGAGTCAGGATATGGGATAACCACGGAAATGTCTCCCCGTGGAGCGAAACCGCTTACTGGGAGACTGGCTTGCTCAGCATCGATCAGTGGCAGGCGGAATGGATAGAACCTGAACTGGATGAAGATCCTGCTGAATCACAGCCCGCCCCGATGCTGAGGTCTGAATTTGAGGCCGGTGACGGTATTGCCTCGGCAAGAGCCTATGTTACCGCACACGGAATTTACGAAATGCATCTTAACGGACAACGTGTGGGACAGGAACTTTTCTCTCCCGGATGGACCAGTTATAATAAGCGTCTGCAATACCAGACTTATGACATAACCCCCTATCTGCGGCCGGGTAAAAACGCCGTGGGTGCATTCCTGGGTGACGGCTGGTTCAGGGGATACATAGGCTGGGGCGATCAGCGCAACTATTACGGGGAGACCCTTGCCCTGCTGGCTCAGATAGAAATAACCTATCAGGATGGAAGCAAACAGATCTTCGGCACAGGCGAAAACTGGAAATCATCAACCGGACCTGTACTGAGATCGGATATCTATAACGGAGAGTATTACGATGCCAGGCTGGAGAAAGATGGCTGGACAATGCCGGATTACAATGACGGCAACTGGAAAGGCGTCAAAATTGCCGGTCATGGTAAAGATAAACTCATCGCTCAGCAGGCACCGCCGGTACTGAAAATCCAGGAGCTGAAGCCCGTGGAGATTTTTACCACCCCGGAAGGAGATAAAGTGGCAGATATGGGCCAGAACATGATCGGGTGGATACGCCTCAGGGTTCAGGGGCCTGCCGGAACAGAGGTGACACTAAGGCATGCAGAGGTACTGGACAAAGATGGTAATTTCTACACCGAAAATCTCCGGTCGGCCGACCAGACCAACACATACATACTTAAAGGTGGAGGAGTGGAGGTGTGGGAGCCCCGCTTCACCTTCCAGGGATTCAGGTATGTTGCCGTTGACGGTTATCCCGGTGATCTTTCCCCCGACTACCTCACCGGGGTGGTCATACATTCGGAGATGGAACCCACCGGCCATTTCCAGAGTTCCCACCAGCTGATTAATCAGCTTCAGCATAACATTATCTGGGGACAAAAGGGTAACTTCCTTGAAGTGCCTACCGATTGCCCGCAAAGGGATGAGAGAATGGGATGGACAGGTGACATACAGGTTTTTGCCTCCACAGCCAATATCAACATGAATACGGCTGGCTTCCTTGCCAAATGGCTGGGTGACCTGGCAGCAGATCAGAATGAGGCAGGCAGTGTTCCTCATGTTGTACCCAACGTGCTTGGCGACGGGGCATATGGTTCAGCCGGCTGGGGTGATGCAGCACTTATTGTTCCCTGGTCGCTGTACAGCTATTTCGGAGATACGGTTATACTGGAAAAGCAGTATGAAAGCATGAAGGCCTGGGTTGAATATATGAGAGAAAGGGCCTCAACCAATGAAAATACCTACCTGTGGGATGTAGATTTTTCTTTCGGGGACTGGCTATCTTACAGCACCGAGAGCAATGCACATTATCCCGGAGCATACACTGATTATCACATGATAGGTACCATGTACTTTGCCCGTTCTGCGGATCTGCTCAGAAGGATAGCAGGAATCCTTGGCCGTGTAGATGATGTAATTGAATATACCGGGCTTTTTGAAAATATCAAATACGCCTTCCGCAAAGAATATCTCACCCCGGGGGGCAGGGTGATGTCGGATACCCAGACGTCATACCTGCTGTCTCTGGCCTTTAACCTTTTACCGGAAGATATTAAACCGGTTGCAGTAAGCAGGCTCGTTGCCGATGTTCAGAACAGGGGGCATCTCACCACTGGCTTTCTGGGAACTCCGCACCTGAATCCCGTACTAAGCCGGTACGGACATGATGAAACAGCTTATGAGCTGCTGCTCAGGGAAAGCTATCCTTCATGGCTCTACCCGGTTACCATGGGTGCCACTACTATATGGGAAAGATGGGACGGTATTAAACCGGACGGCACATTCCAGAGCGCAGGGATGAACTCGTTCAACCATTATGCCTACGGGGCCATAGGAGAATGGCTCTATGAAGAGGTTGCAGGAATACGACCCTTTGGTCCGGGTTACAAATCAGTCCAAATCTGCCCCACCCCGGGAGGTGGCCTCAGTCATGCCAGGGCCATTGTAAATTCAGCCTACGGCAGGATAGAATCATCCTGGGAGTTAGAAGGCGACCTGTTCACCCTTCATGTTGAAATCCCTTCCAACACCAAAGCCATGGTCACCCTGCCGGATGCCATAATCGAAAATGTGGGAGGTAGCGGGGCTGAGCGGGAATCAAATCCCGGGATCCTGGACATGGCCCAAAAAAAAGAAGGTGTTCTGGTCCGGCTTGGCTCCGGCAGGTATACATTCATCTATGAATCTGAGGAACTGGCAGCTAAAGCAGGTTTAGAAGATCAGGGGCCGGTGCCCGTTTTCAATCCTGAAAACACCATCGGCGAACTCATTGCAGTAAAGCAATCGCGCGATATCCTTAACCGTTATATGCCCGAACTGATGAACTCACCCTGGCTCAGCCAGGTGATGGGTTTCACACCCGGGCAGGCAATGTACACTTTACCGGCAAAATACAAGGTTTCCGATGAGGTATTAACCCGTATATATCAGGAGCTAAATCAGTTAAGCGGTCTGTAAGAGAATAAACCCTTATACCGGTTTAACATACCGCTGATCCTGGTTGCTTTCTCCGGTATAATTACCTGGTCTGCCGAAGGTCAAATTACCAGAAATATATATAGAACAGCCCTATAACACTGAGAATAATTACCGTATGAACAACATCCCACCTGTTCCAGCTTGCCCTTGTCTCTTTCTTCTGCTCCTCGTTGGCTGAGCCATAGGTCAGTCCCACGGTTTTCGAAGCATCGGCAGGCTTGGTAAAGTATGAGACTACCACAATAACAACAATACAGAAGAAAAACAGGTAAATGGAATAATGCAGCCAGTTAGGCTGAAGAATAATCCTGTAGAAAAGTCCCCCGGGATTTAAATAAGGTTCCATAACGTTAGCCGCCAGCCTGGTCATTCCAAAAACAAACCCGGTCATCAGTCCCGTAAACCCGGCTGCGGGCGTAGTGCGTTTCCAGAAAACACCAAGGAGGAACACCGATGCTATACCCGGTGACAGAAGCGACTGCACATCCTGCAGATATTGATAAAGTACCTGGCCGATGCCACGCATGACCGGGATCCATAAAATTCCGAGGATCACTATAACCGTTGTGGCCGCCCGTCCCACATATACCAGATGCTTTTCAGACGATTCCGGCTTGATCCTCTTGTAGAAGTCCATCGTAAACAAAATGGCCGATGAATTGAACAGAGAGGCCAGGGAGCTCATCAGTGCCGCGATCAATCCCCCGATCACCACTCCCTTCAGTCCTACCGGCAAAAGATTTGCCACAAGAGTAGAGAATGCAGCATCGGAGGAGCTAAGCTCCATCATGCCCTGCTGGTGAAGAGCATAGGCTATAATGCCGGGGACAAGGAAGATGAAGACCGGGAGGAGCTTCAGGTAAGCGCCGAAGATGGTCCCCCTTCTGGATTCTTTCTGGTTAGCACCGGAAAGGACCCTTTGTACGATATACTGGTCGGTGCACCAGTACCAGAATCCTATTATGGCAGATCCCAGTATGACCCCGGTCCACGGAAACTCCGCATCCCGGTGAGACCGCATCAGGCTCATCATCGAATCACCATGCACCGTAACATTGGCATTGGCTATCTCCATAAGCTGCCCCCAGCCCCCGAGCTCCCTGAGCCCGACCACCAGAATAACTATGGATCCGAGCAGAAGCACAGGCATCTGGATCACCGAGGTATAGAGAACCGCCTTCATACCTCCCAATACTGTGTAAATACCGGTAATGACCACCAGTCCGATAGCCCCGATCCAGAAAAAGTCGATCCCCAGCCATTCGTCAATCCCGAAAACCTCTTTAAAAACAATCCCTCCGGCATAAACCGTTACGGCAACCTTGGTAAGCACATAACTTACCAGGGAGATGATGGCAAGAAAATTCCGTGAAGCTGAATTGTACCGTCTTTCGAGAAATTCGGGCATGGTAAACACCTTGCTCCTGGAATAAAAAGGCACAAACACCCAGCCCAGGATAAGTATCATCCAGCCGTGCATTTCCCAGTGGGCCATTGCCATACCACTTTCAGCGCCCGCACCCGCCAGTCCAACCAGGTGCTCGGAACCGATATTGGAGGCAAAGATAGAAGCTCCGATGACCAGCCATCCGGCGTTTCTCCCGGCCAGAAAATAATCGGCGGAAGTTTCTTCCTTCAATCTGATAACCCACCAGATTACCATGAATAAAAGAACAAAAAATGCTCCCAGTACAATCCAGTCAATTGTTGTCATTTATTCGGGTTTAAGTATTAATATTGGCTTAAAACAGACATCCTCTATTTATTCCAAAAATACATTGTTAACCGACAAATCCAAAAAAAGCCGGAATTTTTTGAAAAAACCGGATCAGACCCACTTCACGAAGCCCGGATCCTGCCTGTGAGGCAGCTCGGGATGTTTCGGGAATATCCGGATACCGTAATGAAAAGCACCGGCCCGGGTAGGATATATCTGTATCCGGTACCGGGCAATACTGCCGTCAGTATCAATCAGCTTAAGTTCCTGAACATCGGTAATCCCGACATTGCCATTTTTCGGATGGATATCAACGGCCACCAGTTCTGCACCCACTGACGAGGCATGCAGATCATTAAGGTTCAAAACCAGTTCGCCGGTAAGTTCCTGTCCAAGCATCATTGTTTTTCCGCTGATATCGGGATATGTTATGCTCACAACTTCCAGGCTTTCCCACTTCCGGTACATACGCCGTTTCCATGATGCCAGCTGCCCGGCCTGTTCAAAATCATTTCTCTGAATTTTCAGGGAACGTTTGCTTAGTTTATCATAAAAACGGTCAAAATAATCGTTCAACATACGGCGCATGGTAAACATCGGGGCAACGGAGCTTATGGAATTCTTTATCGTTTTAACCCACTCTTCCGGTACACCATCACTGTTTCGTGTATAAAACATTGGCGCGATCTCATCTTCAAGAATATTGTATATGGTTTCTGCGTCCAGCTCATCCTGAAAATCCTGGTTATCATAAACCCTTTCTTCCGGAAGAGCCCATCCGGTACCCGGTTTGTATCCTTCAGCCCACCAGCCGTCAAGCACACTGAAGTTCAGCACTCCGTTCATAACGGCTTTCATGCCGCTGGTCCCTGAAGCTTCAAGGGGGCGGGTTGGAGTATTAAGCCATACATCCACTCCGCTGACCAGCATACCGGCCAGTTCTTTATTATAATTCTGAAGAAATAATACCTTTCCTGCAAAATCAGGCCTTTTTGATAAACCAACAATATGCTTTATAAGGTCCTGCGCCGCCTTGTCTTTTGGATGAGCCTTGCCGGCAAAGAGAAACTGCACCGGTCTGTCTGGGTTATTCACTATGGCAGAGAGCCTTTCCACATCCCTGAAAAGCAGTTGCGCCCTTTTATAGGTAGCAAACCGGCGGGCAAATCCGATAGTAAGATGCCCGGGATTGAATTTTTCACGCACATTAAGGTAATAGTGCGGACTCTCATGTTTTTTTATCCAGTTATCCCTGATACGTTCTTTAATATAATCAACCAGAGCATGCCGCAGCGACTGCCGGATATTCCAGATATCAGCATCATCTGCTTTCAGCACCGGTTTCCATGTTTCCGGCAAATGCTGATTTTTAATATAATCCCTGCCCATTAACCTCTTATAGAAACTTTTCCATTGGGCCGATGTCCATGTATCATGATGTACCCCGTTGGTAACATAACCTATATGCAGTTCGCCGGGAAGGTAACCCTTCCACAGATCATTAAAAATATTCCTGCTCACACTGCAGTGCAGGCGACTGACACCGTTTATTTCCTGGGAAAGGTTGGCAGCCAGGTAAGACATTGAAAACATCTCGTTGGGGTCGTCCGGATGTATTTTCCCCAGATTCATCAATTGCGTCCAGCTTATATTAAGCCTGTCCGGGTAGTGTGCAATATAGGTGCGAAGCAGGTTCTCATCAAAATAATCATGCCCGGCAGGTACCGGTGTATGGGTGGTAAACAGCGTCGATGCCCTTACAACCTCCATTGCCTGGGAGAACATGAGCTTATGCCCGTTTATATAACGGTTGAGTCTTTCGATCCCCATAAATGCCGCGTGCCCTTCATTACAGTGGTACAGCCGGGGTTCAATACCTAAAGCCTTCAGAGCTCTTATACCCCCGATTCCAAGAAACATCTCCTGTTTGAACCGGTTTTCCGTATCACCGCCATAGAGATGATGGGTAATTCTCCTGTCCTGCTCCTGGTTTTCTTCAAAATCAGTATCAAGCAGGAAAAGGGGTATCCGTCCCACATCAACCCTCCATACGCGCGCCTTGACAGTCCGCCCGGGGAAGGCAATGCTTATCACAGTCCATTCACCATTTTCATGACGCACCGGAAGTGCGGGAGTTTGTAAAAAATCGGTCGGCTCATAACTGGCTATCTGCTCTCCGCCTGAGGCAAGCTGCTGCCGGAAATAACCATACCTGTAAAGCAATCCCACGCCGACCATATCGACATTTGAGTCACTTGCCTCTTTCAGGTAATCACCTGCCAGAATACCCAATCCGCCGCTATATATCGGGAGAGTGGAATGAAGGCCGTATTCCATACTGAAATAAGCGATCCCCGGCCCCTTTTTAACAGGTTCACCCATATATGTTTTAAATGATGAAAAAACCTCATCAAGTTTTTTCAGGTAATCTCTGTCCTGTTCAAGTTCCATATATCTGTTGTAGCTTAACTTTTCAAGGAAAAGTACGGGGTTTCCTTCTGTTTCTTCCCACAACTGACTGTCTGCCGAGCGAAACAGGTCAACAGCTTCCTCATTCCAGCTCCACCACAGATTCCCGGAAAGTTCATCAAGGGCAGAAAGCCTGTCAGGCAAATTCTTCTGCACCTGGATGGTTTTCCATTTTGGCTCATGAACCGAGCTTACCTTGTACACGGGCGATACAGGCTCCGGCGGTTCGGGAGCAGGGAGTTCCCTTATTCTGGGCTCTGCCCTTTCCAGAGCTTTTTCATAAGCTTTGTAATAATTATATATAAACTTCTCCCAGAGGGTGATTTTTGATATTTCCCTGCAGTTTTGCCGTAAACGATTAATCTCTTCCGGTGTAAGGGCTGAAAAGGAGACAAGCTTTCCGGCTATCTTATCAATGACCTGCTGATAGTTATCATCATCCCTTTCAATGACCTCGAGAGAAAGCCGCTCCCCTTGAAAATTATTTTTCACCCACAGACCGTATCCCGAAAGGCTGGTTGATATTGCAGGAACACGCAATGCTATACTTTCCATGGGGGTATAGCCCCAGGAATCATAATAAGAAGGAAGTACGGACATATCCATCCCGGTAAGCAGATCATAGTACCGCGTATTGAAAATACCGTCATTACCGTCAAGATAGCAGGGAGTAAATATCACCTTCACCATGTCTTCAGGCTCATTGCTTATACCGGCCTTCCCGAGTCTTTTTACCACAGGGTCATAGTCTCTGTCATAGAGATTATGAGTCAGCAGTTTATCTTCTTTACCGGTATTTACGGCATCGCCGTTAAGGATACTGATCAGATCCTGGCGGGGACCTATCTGGCTGGCAGGTATGAATATGAAAACAATAATCTCCTTTTTCAGGGCAGAGTCACTTTTAACGGCGGCAAGCGAATCAATGAAAATATCTGTTCCCCGGTTCCTCATCTCATACCTCCCGCTGTGAAGCACGAACATGGCTTCCTCCTGGAGAGACTGTCCAAGAACAGCCTCACTTACCCTCCTGAGCCTTTCACGGGCCGCGGCACGTTTGTCGTTCAAAAGACTCTCTTCAGCCGCAAAGCTCTCCTTCAACCCGTTAGGCGTAACAATATCCACTTCCTTTTTCAAAAACTGCCGGCACTGACGGGCTGTATGATCACTGACTGCAGTGAACTGATCCGCATTCGAAGCAGCGAGCTTTTCCAGCGAAAGCCTGGAAACGACATTGAATTCCCTTGCTTTGGCTTCAATATCAAATTTCCCGAAATCCCTGTACAGGGGCTCATGATTGACTGCCAGTGTGCAGCCAATTACGGTTGCATGTGCAGTAAAGACAGTTGTTAAAGATGGAACCCGGTCTCTCAGATAAAGAATCCCCGAACCGCTCATCCATTCATGAAAATGGGCCAGTATCCTGTCGGAGGGATCGGTGCTGAACCTCACGAAACTTTCTATGAGTTTTCCCGCCGCATATCCGAACAGTACAGGCTCCACATAGTCCCACCGGCCGGAAATGGAATCAAGCCCGAACTTCTCCCACATCACTTTGAATATCTCGTCTTTCATGGGTATGAATGGAGTAAAATCAATAATAATTGCCAGGGGCAGGCCGTCAACCTTCCACCTGCCGGTTCTGATCCGCAGTCCCTCGATGGCGGCGGCTTCCTTCCACGCAGTGAACAATCCCTTGTCCTCCATGAATTCGGGATTATCAGATTCATCCCTCCATACATCGGGACCAACGAGAATATAATTACCGGCAAACTTTTTCTGCAGCAGTTCGGCCTTTGAAGCAATAACCGTATGTATACCACCGCTCTTATTACACACCTCCCAACTCACTTCAAACAGGTAATCGGGAGTTATCAACATATCAGACATATTTATTTGATTTTAAAAATTAAGAATAAACAAGATTGCAGTATCGCCATCGGCAATTATTTTCCGCCGTATGACCTTTTCGCATGACTTCCGCCGTATGACACCGGCTCAGATCCGGTTCAGGTGGACTTTTTATTTTTCCCGCTGCCACCCGATCTCTTTGATGGCGGAGGAGTCATCTTCGGGGAGGGGGGCTTGTCCCCGGTTTTTTTGGATGGGGGTTTGCTCCTGGTTGTTTTGGAAGGAGGCTTGCTCCTGGTTGCTTCAGAGGGAGGTTTCTTCTTTATTGTGTCGGACGGAGGCTTGCCCCTGGTTGTTGGGGACGGAGGCTTGCCCCTGATTGCTTCAGAGGGAGG
>PXAP01000200.1 GCA_003567115.1 Bacteroidota bacterium | reverse complement strand
GGTTGTGCAAAGATAATATATAAGGTGAATAATAGTTGTTAAAATGTACCGGTAATTATGCTTAGCTGCAATTTATTTTGCCATGAGGGAAAGACAGCCACATCCTAAAAAATTATGTATAAAATTGTTTAATAAACAAAAATAATTGTATTTTTGCAGACCATTTGACAAGGATATCATATCCGGCTGTAAGGAATGTTATGTCCGGATAGAGAGGGTAATAATTAAAATTTTGCTATAAAAGTGGATACATTGAGTTATAAAACAATTTCGGCCAATAAGGCTACAGTGAAAAAAGATTGGATCCTGGTTGATGCTGCTGACCAGGTTTTGGGACGTATGGCATCAGTGGTTGCAATATTGCTCAGGGGCAAACATAAACCCGGTTTTACACCTCATGTGGATTGTGGTGATCATGTTATTGTTATCAATGCAGAAAAGATAAAGCTTACCGGTAACAAAAAAGATCAGAAATACTATATTCATTATACCGGTTATCAGGGAGGGCAGCGCAAGGTTCCCTTTTCCAGGCTTCTGTCGCGCAAGCCAATGGCAATCATCGAGAAAGCTGTAAAGGGCATGTTGCCAAAGAACCGCCTTGGGAGGGATATGTTCCGTAATCTGCATGTTTTTGCAGGTAATGAGCATCCTCACAAAGCTCAGAATCCCCGGAAAGTAGATTTTAGTTCAATCAAGTAATAGTCAGATATGGAAGTTATAAATGCAATAGGTCGAAGAAAAGCTGCGGTAGCCAGGGTAATTCTCAGAGACGGGAAAGGAAATGTTACCATTAATAAACGTGAACTGAAGGAATATTTTCCCAATCCCCAGTTGCAATATATTGTTGAACAGCCTTTGAATCTGCTGCAGGCAACCGGCAAATACGATATTCAGAGCAATCTTGATGGCGGAGGGTCGAAAGGTCAGGCAGAAGCATTGAGCATGGGGATTGCCCGTGCACTTGTCAAGGTTGATCCGGAGAATAAACCCACCTTAAGAGCTAATGGATTACTTACCCGCGATCCGCGCCGGGTTGAAAGGAAAAAGCCGGGGCAGCCAAAAGCCAGGAAGAAATTCCAGTTCAGTAAACGATAGGCTTTAAGCTGTAGTTTAGTATCTAAACCGGCAGGACTTTCATCCTGATGAAACTACCTGCAGGTTGACAAAATAATAGAATGTAAACGAACCTAAAAAACAATCAATGCCAAGAACAAATTTTGATGAGTTACTGGATGCCGGAGTACATTTCGGCCACCTGAAAAGAAAGTGGAATCCTGCTATGGCTCCCTATATTTTTATGGAGCGTAACGGAATTCATATAATTGATCTGCATAAGACCCTGGTAAAAATTGAGGAGGCTGCATCTGCCCTGAAACAGATTGCAAAATCAGGCCGTAAAATCCTTTTTGTTGCCACCAAAAAGCAGGCAATGGATATTGTCGATGAGGAGATTTCAAAAGTCAATATGCCTTATGTAACCGAACGGTGGCCGGGTGGTATGCTTACCAACTTTCCCACTATCAGGAAGTCGGTTAAGAAAATGGCGATTATTGACAGGATGGAGCAGGAAGGGACTTTCGCGAATTTTGCAAAAAGGGAGAGACTGCACATTATGCGCCACAGGGCTAAGCTGGAGAAGAATTTCGGCAGCATTGCCGATCTTACAAGGCTTCCGGCAGCATTGTTCGTTGTGGATGTGATGAAGGAAAACATTGCAGTACGTGAAGCCAAAAGACTCAACATCCCTGTATTTGCCATAGTAGATACAAATTCCGATCCCACTGATATAGATTTTCCCATACCGGCCAATGACGATGCTTCAAAATCCATATCCCTTATCATAAAGATCATGGCAAAGGCCATCCAGGAGGGGCTTGAGGAGAGAAAAATGGAGAAGGAAAAGGATGCATCTGCAAAAGAAAAGAAGCCGGCCGGGGCAACAGAAAAACGCGAACGGAAGCGTACACGGGCAAGGAAAGTTTCGTCTGCAGGGTCATCAGGCACTGAAGCAGAAGCTGAGGGAAAAGATAAAAAGGCCGCTCGTACGGGAAGAAAAACCGAACCTGCAAAATCAGAGAAGCCTGTAAAAGAGCAGGGCAAGCCTGCCGGCCAATCAGAAGACAAACCTAAGGCGCAACCGAAAGAAAAGAGCGGGTCAGCCGGCAAAGCCGGCAAAGAGGAAGGGCCGGATGCCGGAACAACAAAAAGTAAGAAAGAAGCTGAGGCCTCAGAAAAACAAGAAACTCAGGCAAAAGAATAAAGAGAATAATTATCATAAAAATATTATTGAATCATGGCTGATATAAGTGCATCAGATGTAAAAAAACTAAGGGATATTACCGGAGCCGGTATGATGGATTGTAAAAGAGCCCTGAAAGAATCAAAGGGCGATTTTGATAAAGCTATTGAGATGATCCGCAAAAAGGGGCAGGCAGCTGCCAGTAAGAGGGCAGAAAGGGAGGCCACCGAAGGAGCTGTCCTTGCTGAAGTAACAGATGACGAGACGCGTGGCGCAATTATCGTTCTCAACAGTGAATCGGACTTTGTTGCAAAAAATGAGGGATTCCTGACCCTGGCAAAATCAATACTTGACCTGGCACTTGAAAAGGATCCTGCAAATCTTGAGGAGCTCAGGGAGCTTGAAATGAACGGAACCAAAGTTGCCGATCAAATAATGCAGCAGATCGGGATTATTGGTGAGAAGATTGAGGTTTCCTATTATGAAAAACTTGAGGCAGGACAGGTTGTTCCCTATATACATCCAGGAAACAAGCTTGCTACGCTTGTCGGGTTGAATAAGAAAGCAGACCGTCAGGTGGGAAGGGATGTGGCCATGCAGGTAGCTGCTATGAATCCTCTGGCAGTTGACAGGGACAAAGTATCCCAGGCGGTGATAGACCAGGAGATAGAAATAGGGAAGGAGCAGGCCCGTCAGGAAGGGAAACCGGAACACCTGCTGGAAAAAATTGCCATGGGCAAGCTTAATAAATTTTACAAGGAAAATCTTCTGCTGGACCAGGACTTTACCAAAGACAGTAAAAAAACAGTGCAGCAATACCTTCAGGAACACGACAAGGATCTTACGGTAACAGATTTTGTGAGATGCAGCCTTGCCTGATTAAATAAAGACAATATAAAAATACTGACAGTAAAAGAAAGGACCGCCTCAAAAATTGCTTGAGGCGGTTTTTTAATATCTCTCAGGAGCTTTTATGATTTATTTTTTAACTTCATGCCTTTGAAAAGGTTTGGTTTTTTTATCTGCATTTGGCCATCCTTGCTTTTCAGGAAAGCCTGATGCCTTCATGCCTTTGAAAAGGTTTGGTTTCTTTTGCTGCTTGCTCTGTATAAAAAACCTTATTTATGATAAAATACAAAAAAGTACTGCTTAAGCTTAGTGGTGAATCGCTTATGGGCGGGGGACAATATGGTATTAAGACTGAAAGTCTCATGCGATACGCCGGTGAAATAAAATCGATTGCAGAAATGGATGTGAAGGTGGGTCTGGTAATAGGCGGGGGAAATATTTTCAGGGGCCTGAAGGGTGTGGATAAGGGCTTTGACCGTATCAAAGGTGATTATATGGGTATGATGGCCACTGTTATTAACGGATTGGCATTGCAGTCGGCCTTAGAGAGTTCGGGATTGAAATGCAGGCTTCTGACGGCAATAAGGATGGAGCCGGTAGGACAGGGTTACAGCAAACAGCTGGTAAATGATGCATTTGAAAATGGTGAGGTCGTAATATTTACAGCCGGTACCGGGAATCCCTTTTTTACTACCGATACTGCAGCTGCTCTTCGTGCCGTTGAGATGGAAGCGGAACTGCTGATAAAGGGAACCAGGGTTGACGGGGTATATACCGCCGATCCCGAAAAAGTGCCGGATGCCCGGAAATATGATGAGATAAGTTTTGATGAGGCGTACAGTAAGGGGTTAAAGATCGTCGACCTTACAGCATTTACCATCTGCAAGGAGAACAACCTTGACATGGTGGTTTTTGATGTTGACACTGCCGGCAATCTTAAAAAGATTATTTTGGGGCAAAGGATTGGTACTTTAGTTAAAAATTAAATATATTTATGCCTGTTTAGTCCTAATTAAGCAATCAGCCATGGAAGAAGATGTTCAATTAATACTGGATATTGCCGAAGAAAAGATGGAGAAAGCTCTTGTCTATCTTCGCGATGAACTGGCCAAGCTTCGGGCAGGAAAAGCCAGTCCCCATATGCTCGACGGAATAACTGTCGATTATTACGGAGCTACTACTCCGCTAAACCAGGTATCAAATATAAATACTCCCGATCCCCGTACCATAATTGTGCAGCCATGGGAGAAGAGTATGCTTGAGCCCATTGAAAAGGCCATCCTGCATGCTAACCTGGGATTTAACCCGGTCAATAACGGCGAAATGCTGCGCATTGTGGTTCCTGCTCTTACTGAGGAGCGACGCAGAGTGCTGGTAAAGCATGTCAGAAACGAAGGGGAAAATGCAAGGGTCAGCATTCGCAATGCCCGCAGGGATGCCAATGATGAGTTGCGGAAAATGCAAAAGGAAGGCCTTCCGGAAGATGCTGCAAAGAAAGCCGAGCAGGATGTGCAGAAACTTACCGATAACTACTCCCGGAAAGTGGAGGAGATGCTCGACAGGAAAGAAGAAGATATTATGACCATTTAGGCAGATCCCTGCAAGTGCCCTCAGCAAAGCCCGGGATATTGAGTTATACCAGAGCGTTCATCTTGTCAACAAGCTGTTTTTTGGGTGCTGCACCAACCTGCTTGTCTACAACTTCTCCGTTCTTGAAGAAAAGGATTGTGGGAATGTTTCTTATACCATACTTTGCAGAAATTCCCGGATTACTGTCCACGTCAACTTTCCCCACCACAGCCCTGTCGGCGAATTCTTCGCCTATTTCTTTAACATAGGGGGCAAGGACACGGCAGGGGCCACACCACTCCGCCCAGAAATCCAGTAAAACCGGCTTGTCTGATTTTAACACAACTTCATCAAAATTGGATTCGGTAACTTCAATTGTCATAGCTATAGTACTTAAGTTTACACATATATAATATTACAAAATCAGCTATACATATATTTACAGTAAATAGTTTATGAACCTTTCAGGTTGATATGCAAGCTAATAAAAGACATATCAGTCAAGAATCTGCCACGGCTAAAATAGCATTTTTTTCCATAAACCGTTAATAAAAATTGCGGTGGGAAGTAAAATCCGCAATTAAAGCTGCCTCCTGGTGGCGGATTGACCGGTTTTACGAAAAAGGAAAGATTTATTTCCCTTTCGGGGAAAAAAGGACATTTGCCTGTTTCAGACCGGTTGGGCTGGTATTAAGAGTTAGTTGCCCGGGAAAACCGGTTCAACAATATTCGCTGCAGGTAAATCAGTTCAGGCGGATTTCAATATCGGGGTTCTTTTCAAGGAAGTTAATTACCTCTTTTGAGAGGGTAATCTTTCTTGAACGGGAAAACATGCTGACCGCCAGGTTCTCATCACTTTCAATTATCCGGAATTTCATAAGGATATTCCCTTTATTATTTTCTGCCAGACTGTCCAGCCTGTCAATTGTTTCCTTGTTAATGAAAGAAAGGGGAATATCAAGTGAAATGCTGTTTATAAGATCCTCTCTTGCATCTGAAAGAAGCGACATACTTTTCACTCTGAGCTCCAGCTCCTCTTCATTGTAATATTTGGGCTTTATCCTGCCCTTAATCAGTAATGGGCAGTCTTTTACAAAGTAGTTCTTATAGTTTATGTAGTCTTTGCCAAAAAGGGTGAGTTCCCAGGAATTTTTGTAATCTTCCAGGGTCATTCTGCCATACGGATTGCCTTTTCTGGTATATGCTTCCTTTACGTTATTCACTATGCCGGCTATTATTATCTCCTTGTTCAACAAGGCATTCATGTTTTCCAGGTCAGCAAGCGAATGGGTGGTCAGATTCTCTATTTCCAGTCTGAAATCATCAAGCGGATGGGCTGAAAGGAAAATGCCGATCAGCTCCCGTTCCCTGTTAAGTTTTTCCACTTTTGTCCATTCATCAGCACCGGGAATTGCGGGCTTGGGATATATCAATCCCGGACTGTCGCCGAAAAGATTGCCCTGTGGGGTTATTCTGTCTGCCTGTATCCTGCTGCCATACCTGATAATACTTTCAATGAAGGTCATGCCTTTCATATCTGTTGCAAAAAACTGGTGACGGCTGATCTCATTGAACTCATCAAATGCCCCTGCAGCAGCAAGGGCTTCCAGGACCCTTTTGTTTACAGAGTTCAGGTTCACCCGTTCAGCAAAATCAAAGATACCTTCAAACGGTCCGTTTTTGTTTCTCTCTTCTACGATCTTCTCAACTGCACTTTCTCCCACCCCCTTAATAGCTCCGAGGCCGAAACGGATATTACCATCCCTGTTAACGGTAAATTTCAGCTCACTGTCGTTGATATCGGGACCAAGCACCTCTATATCCATGCGGCGGCACTCATCCATGAAAATAGTGATCTTCTTGATATCGGAGATATTGCGGCTTAAAACCGCGGCCATGAATTCTGCAGGATAATGTGCTTTCAGCCATGCCGTATGGTAGGCGATCATGGCGTAGCATGTGGAATGGGATTTATTGAAAGCATATTGTGCAAAAGCTTCCCAGTCGGCCCAGATCTTTTTGATTATTTTTTCTTCATATCCGTTGTGGCGGCAACCTTCAGTGAAAAGTTCACGGAGCTTATCCATCTCCTGTTTCTTTTTCTTACCCATTGCCTTTCTCAAAGAATCAGCCTGTCCCCCGGAAAAACCTGCCATTTCCTGGGAGAGCAGCATTACCTGTTCCTGGTAAACGGTAATACCGTATGTATCTTCAAGGATTTTCTCCATAACGGGCACTTCAAAGGTGACAGCTTCGCGCCGGTGTTTTCTTTTTATAAATGTGGGGATATATTCCATCGGGCCCGGCCGGTAAAGGGCATTCATAGCTATCAGATCTTCAAACCGGTTGGGTTTAAGATCCTTCAGGTGTTTTTTCATTCCGGGCGATTCAAACTGAAAGATAGCTGTTGTTTCTCCTTTGCTGAATAACTCGTAGGTCCTGGTATCCTGAAGTCCGATCTTGCGAAAGTCGATCTTAACGCCCCTGGATTTATAAATTGCTTCAACAGCATCTTTGATAATGGAAAGGGTTTTCAGGCCCAGGAAATCCATCTTCAGCATACCGACGCTCTCTACATGATTGCCATCATACTGGGTAACCAGCAAATCTGTATCTTTTGAGGTGCAGACAGGAATATGACCGGTAAGTTCACTGGCAGAAATAATTATCCCGCAGGCATGCAATCCGGTATGTCTGACAGATCCCTCAAGGGTCTCAGCGTATTGCAGGGTTTGCCTGGTCTCTTTATCCCCGTTTTTCCGGGCTTCGGAAAGCTCTTTTACCTCTTTGTAGGCCATCTTTAAAGAGGTACCCGGCCTGTCGGGCACCAGCTTTGCAAGCTTGTCTGCCTGTGGCAGAGGTAGTTTCTGAACCCTTGCCACATCACGTATGGCCATCCTTGCGGCCATGGTACCAAATGTTATGATCTGGGCCACCCGGTCTTTTCCATATTTCTCTACGACATATTGCAAAACCATCTCCCTGCCCTCCTCATCAAAATCTATATCAATATCCGGCATTGAGATGCGGTCGGGGTTCAGGAAACGCTCAAACAGCAGGCGATATCTGATCGGGTCAATATCGGTTATATAATTGCAATAGGCTACAACCGAACCTGCAGCCGATCCCCGTCCCGGTCCTACCGACACACCCATTTCCCTTGCAGCCCTGAGGAAATCCTGCACAATAAGGAAATATCCGGAGAATCCCATATTCCTTATTACGGAAAGTTCAAAGTCAATTCTTTGCCTGATCTCGTCGGTTATTATTCTGAATCGTTTTTTTGCTCCCTCGAAGGTCAGATATTCCAGATAATCATCTTCATTGCTGAATCCTTCGGGGATAGGAAAATCAGGCATTATCGGGATGTGATTCAGCTCATAGGGTTCAATTTTTGCAGCGATCTCCATTGTATTTTCGATTGCCCCGGGGAAATCCGAAAATAGCGTGTGCATCTCATCGATCGATTTAAGGTACTCCTGTCCGGTGTATTTTAAACGGTCGGTATCGGCGAGATCCTTGCCGGTATTGAGGCAGATAAGCCTGTCGTGAGCACCTGCATCCCGGTCATTTATGAAATGCACATCATTTGATGCAATAATTTTGATATTATTCTTTTCTGCCAGTTTTACCAGCAGGCGGTTTACTTTATTCTGGTTGTCCAGTACATCCCTGTCAATTTCAGGATCACCCGAAGGGTGTCTCTGCAGTTCCAGGTAGTAATCCTCACCAAAATATTTCCTGAACTCAAGAATAATCTTTTCTGCTTCCCTCTCTCCCTTGTTCATAAGAGCCCGGGGTACTTCTCCGCCCAAACATGCACTGCATACAATAATTCCTTCCCGATGCTCCCATAGCAATTCCTTATCTATACGGGGCTTGTAGTAGAATCCCTCCGTGTATGATCTGGATACCAGTTTTACCAGATTCTTGTAACCTCTCATATTTTTAGCCAGGATTATGAGATGGTGCCCGCTACGGTCTTCCCTGCCGGTTTTTTCAAACCTGCTGTTATCTGCCACATAGACTTCACAGCCAATTATTGGTTTGATATTCTGTAATTTGGCCTCATTGTAAAACTCTTTCACTCCGAACATATTGCCATGATCGGTTATGGCGAGAGCAGTCATACCATACTCCCTGGCTTTGGTAATGAGCTCTCTTATATTCGATGCTCCGTCAAGGATGGAGTACTGGGTATGAACATGCAGGTGCGTGAAATTTTTCATATCATAAATAACAGATAATGAGTATTTAATAAATAGAGGTTTAAATTGACCCGGGAAAGTAAATTTACTAATAAGTCGTGCATTTTTCAGAAATGTTGAAAACTATTAATAAAAGATAGTCAAAACAATTTATTATTATATCTTTGCACGCACAATTTCAAAAAAGTGGGTTTTATTATTAATTTAAAAAGAGCATGCCTGTAAAGATCAGATTATCAAGACACGGTAAGAAAAGAAAACCGCACTATCACATTGTGATAGCTGATAGCAGGGCGCCACGAGATGGTAAGACAATTGAAAGGATTGGTACTTACAATCCTAACACTAATCCTGCTACTATTGAATTGGATTTTGATAGAGCATTAGATTGGCTTCTCAGGGGCGCTCAACCTACAGATACTTGTAGAGCTATACTCTCCTACAAAGGAGTATTAATGAAAAAGCACCTGCTTAACGGTGTTAAGAAAGGTGCACTCACAGAAGAAGATGCTGAAACACGCTTTAATGCCTGGATGAAAGAGAAGGAAGCAAAAATCCAGGCGAAAAGGGAACGGGTTCTCGGAAAACGGAAAGAAGAAATCGCACGTTTGCTTGAAGAAGAAGAAAAAGTGAGCGAAGCCAGGGCCGCAGAAATTGCAAAAAAGACCTCCGAATTGGCGGCAGAGGAAGCGGCCGGCAAAACTGCTGCTGAAGAAGCTGCAGAAAAAGAAGCGATTGAGGATACACCTGCCAAAGAGACTCCTGCTTCTGAGGCTCCCGGGGAACAAACTGCCGGAAAAGCTGAAGAAAAGGCTCCCCCAAAAGAAAAAGCTGAAGAAAAGGCTCCTGCAAAGGAGAAACCTGAAGAAAAGGCCCCTTCAGAGGAGAAAACTGAGGAAAAAGCCCCTCCAAAGGAGAAACCTGAGGAGAAAGCTCCTCCAAAGGAGAAACCTGAGGAGAAAGCCGAAGAAAAGGCCCCTCCAAAGAAGAAACCTGAGGAGAAACCTGAAGAAAAGGC
>PXAP01000048.1 GCA_003567115.1 Bacteroidota bacterium | reverse complement strand
TAGTCGGCAATATAAACGGGGCATACGGAACCCTGAACTGGGTGCCGGTTGTTTATCAGTATAAATCATTGCCACATGAAATCCTGATATCCATGTTCAGGATGAGCGATGTTGCTCTCCTGACACCCCTGCGTGACGGAATGAATCTTGTTGCCAAGGAGTATGTTGCCTCCCGCAATGATAAAAAAGGTGTTTTAATTTTGAGTGAATTTACAGGAGCATCCAAGGAGCTTAGCGAGAGTATTATAATTAACTCCAACAGTATTGATGAAATAGCCGGGGCGATAGAGGAGGCACTGAATATGCCTGTTGAAGAGCAGATAAAAAGAAATGAGGCGATGCAGGCCCGCCTCGAAAGGTATAATGTAACCAGATGGGCTACTGAATTCGTGGGTTCACTTATTGATATCAGGGAAGTTTCAAATTACGCTTTCAGAAATAAATATCTGGCAGACGAAATAATTAATAATATTATAAGGGATTATAAAACAGCATCAAATAAAATAATAATTGTAAATTATGACGGCACCCTGGTTCCGTTGAGTGATGATCCCAGATCAGCCCGGCCATCTGACAGACTGTTGAATCTTCTGAAAAAAATTAATGAGAGGGCCGGTACTGATATAGTTATATTAAGCGGCAGGAGCAGGGTAGACCTTGACGCATGGCTCGGTAAACTGCCTGTCAATCTTACCGCCGAACACGGTACCTGGATCAGGGAATCAAATGCCGGTGAGTGGACTCAGCTTAAACCTCTTTCCGGTGAATGGAAGAGGGATATTTTGCCTATACTGGAAATATATACCGACCGTCTTCCCGGATCGGTGATACAGGAAAAGGATTATTCCCTGAGCTGGCATTACCATAAATCGGATATTGAACAATCCTCTTTTATCGCGCAAGAGCTGACTGATCACCTGATCAGTATTACTGCAAATAATGATATTCAGATATTTCATGGAAACAAGGTAATAGAGATGAGTGATTCGGCTATAAACAAAGGCGATCTGGCAATGCACTGGCTCAATAAGAAGGATTATGATTTTATACTTGCAATTGGTGCGGGCTGGAGTGATGAGCTCCTCTTCCAGGCTTTGCCGGATGATGCATATTCCATAAAGGCCGGGATGAAACAAACCGATGCCCGGTATATTATTGAAAGTCAGCAGGAAGTTTTAAAGCTGCTGCAGATGCTGGCATGATAGTTGATATATAGCAATTTGATTAACTGACCGGTGAATATCCGGATGGGGCATATTAAAACTGTAGAATTAATCCCTGTTATAAGATAAATCACTCATTGTCAACCAATGGTTATTTGAATCCGTTAACAACATTTTCATGAAACCCCTTTTACAGCTAAATGTTTTACCGACCGGTCATTGTCAATAATTTATTTTTAAAATATGAACTGTTATGAAAGATTTACTGGTTTATGTAGCATCACCCGCGAAGTCTCACTTGTTCATGACCTATGCAGCTCATATTGCAAGGGATATGAACCTGAACGTTAATTATCTGCATGTTCACACTCCGGCAGACTATCCACTCGGTATGCCCGGAACCCTAAGGGCAGCAGCTGCTGTAAATCAGCAGGAAACTGAAAGGGAAGTTGAAAATAACAAGCATCATTTTGATCTTCAAATAACTAAGATTAACGCATCGGATCCGGATCTTCCCCTGCTTGATTATAAGATTGAAATTGGCTACACTGCCGATATTTTGCAGGAATACTGCTCATGCAAAATGGTTGATACTGTAATGCTGAACGGTCCGAAGGAGCATTCAATATTTGATGATTCAAGCAGTGTAAACATAATAAAAAAGATAGAATGCCCGGTGTGGGTGGTTCCTGAAGGAATTGCCTACAGACCTTTTTCAGAAATATTATATGCTACCGATTACCATAAGGAGGATATACCAAATCTAAAAATGCTTGCAGGTTTTGCTTCGAAGTTCACGGCCAGCATCACGGCTGTTCATGTTTCTGAAAGTGATGATTTTGAAGCAAAGGTCGAAGGAGAAGGTTTTGCCGAAATGATAAAAAAGGAGACCGGCTACGAGATGATTTCAGTCAAAGTACTGCCCGAAAAAAAAGGAGAGCCCCTTGTTGATGAACTTCATAATTTTGCACTTATGATGAATGCCGATCTTATTGTGCTGCTACGGGAAAACCGGGGATTTATCGACAGACTTTTTCATGGAAGCCGGTCAGAAAAGATAGCCCGGAAAACACAATTACCGGTGCTTATATATAATGAAAAAAGGGATAAATAAGGTTAATTTTTTAAAGTTCCGGTATTCAAATTACAGAATTACATCTCCCTTACATCCACAAAACTGCCGCTTTTTTGACCTGAAACTTTTTCGAGGGCCTGTGCCAGCGTTTTCGCTGCTTCTTCGGGTTTTGGCATCTGACCGCTGCTCCTTGCATTTTTCAGTCTGTCAATGGATGGGAAACGCCTGTCACCGGGAAGTGAGTAAATGTATTCCTGCATTTTGGTATCTATCAGTCCCGGTGCAATGGAACAGAAATGTGTGCCGGGCTGTTCCTGTGAATACAGCTTAATAAGCATGTTCAGTGCGGCCTTTGATATAGAATAGGCATTCCATCCCCGGTTACCGTATACCGATGCTCCCGACGAAACTGCAGCAATCTGCCGGATGGTTTTCAGATTTGCAAACATCAGGTCAATAAGGACCTTGTTGGACCACAGGTTCACATCCATTACCCTGTACATCTCTTCAAGACTACACTCTTTCATATCTTTTATTTCGGGCAGGATACCTGCATTAAGGATGGCCAGATCCAGCTCTCCCGCTTTTTCAAGGAAGGGGGGAATGGTTTTTTCCATTTCATCAAAGAGTGAAAGATCCTGCTTCAGAAAATAAAATTCCGTATATTTTTCAAGATCACGGTTAATACTTCTGTTTATTCCGTAGACGGCATGCCCGCGCTCCAGATAATAAGCCGCAATAGCCCCGCCCAGACCTTTTCCTGTTCCTGTTATCAATATTCTGTCCATATTGTAAATACGATTAATACTCTGCCCGGACCTTTAATATTGATGTTATCAATATTATGCCCATATTGTAAATATAATCAAAAAAAACTGTCACTCTCCTGAAATTCTTTAATTTTACCGGCAATTATTCTGTCCTGATTAATTCATAAACTTGAAGATTATCATGAGCCTTTGTACTTTGGGGATAAAAATTTTTGCTGCAAAGTAACAGGCCTCTAACTTTCATCAGGATGCAAATATTTATGAATATGAGGATAGAATAAAATCAAAAAAAGTAAATCACAGACTGCTAATTATTAAATTATGAAACCGGAACAATTGACAGATCTTTCCCGGCTGTGCATTCATTCAATTACTACAAAACCTTTGGATATAACCAGTGCCGTAAACAAATATGCATCCCTGGGAGTAAGCGGCATAACAATCTGGAGGGATGCATACGGAGATTATACCCCCCTTCAGATTGGGAAAATGATCGGCCGTTCGGGCCTGGAGCCTGTTTCTCTCTGCAGGGGAGGATTTTTTCCTTCAGTTGATGAGAGAAAAAGAAAGGCTGCCGTTAATGATAACCTGACCGCCCTGGAAGAGGCATCTGACATGGAAATGCCGATGCTTGTACTTGTATGCGGGGCTGATCCGCAGCAATTGCCGGAAGTATCAAGGGAACAGATCAAAGCGGGGATAGAGGCAATTCTTCCACGTGCTGAGAAACTCAAAATAAAGCTTGCCATAGAACCTCTTCACCCGCTTTATGCCGATACCCGGTCGGCAATAAATACCATGAAGCAGGCAAATGATCTTGCCGGATATTTTAATTCTCCATGGGTTGGGGTTGCTGTTGATGTTTACCATGTCTGGTGGGATGAGGACCTTTTCGGGGAAATAGTCAGGTGTGGTAAGGACGATAAGCTTTTTGCCTTTCATGTATGCGACTGGAAAGTGCCTACCGGGGATTTTTTGCTGGACAGGGGTGTAATGGGTGAAGGCTGCATTGATATACCCGGGATCCGGGGATGGATGAACCGCTCAGGTTTCAAAGGTTTTAACGAAGTTGAGATATTTTCCCAAATATACTGGAAAACCAATCAGGATGAATATTTAAACCGGATAATAGATTCATACCTCACGCATACTTAGTTGTTTTTATTGAATAAGTCCGTTTAAAATATTATTTTACGCTTTTTTTTAATATCTCATTTGCAATAATTATGGATAAAGAAACCAGGATTCATTATGTAGGAATTATCATGAACGGTGTTACGGGGAGAATGGGAAAAAACCAGCATTTGTTACGCTCCGTACTGCCCATTATCAAGCAGGGAGGTTTGAAGGTAAGTGATGATGAAATAATAATGCCCCGTCCGGTTCTTGTCGGCCGTAATGCCTCCAGGCTGAAGAAGCTCAGTGAGGAGTCCGGCATAAGTGAATGGACCACTGATCTGGATTCTCTTCTTAAAAGAAGTGATTATCCTCTCTATTTTGATGCCCAGACCACTGAACAGCGTTATGAAAGCCTGAAAAAAGCAATCTGGGCCGGCAAACATGTTTATTGCGAAAAACCGGTTGCACTGAATGTTGGTGATTCAATGGAACTCTACCACCTGGCACTTAAAGCAGGAATCAGGCACGGGGTGGTGCAGGACAAGCTGTGGCTTCCGGGACTGGTAAAGCTCAGAAAACTGATTGACCAGGGGTTTTTCGGAAAAATACTGTCGGTAAAAGCTGATTTCGGATATTGGGTATTTGAGGGAAATACCGTGCCTTCCCAGCGGCCATCCTGGAACTACAAAGAAGAGGAGGGGGGAGGTATAATTCTTGATATGTTCTGTCACTGGCGGTATGTACTGGATAATTTATTTGGTGCGGTTAAGTCGCTGACATGCATTGGAGCCACTCATATAAAAGAACGTTTCGAAACAGACGGAAGTTTTTATAAAGCAACAGCCGATGATGCTGCCTATGCCATATTTGAGCTTGAGAACGGAATTGTGGTACAGATCAATTCTTCATGGGCCACCCGTGTGCGACGTGATGATCTTTTGACAATACAGGTTGACGGTACCGCAGGATCGGCAGTGGCCGGACTGCGTGAGGTGTGGGTACAGCCCTGTTCAGCCACTCCCAGACCTGTATGGAATCCTGATATTGATAATCAGGTGAATTTCTATGATGACTGGATGAAAATACCTTCTTATGAAACTCACGATAATGCATTTAAAATTCAGTGGGAACTGTTTCTCAGACATATTGTAAAGAGCGAGCCTTTTAAGTGGGATCTGCTTGAGGCTGCCAAAGGGGTTCAGTTGGCTGCCCTGGCTCAGGAGTCCTGGGAAAAGCGGCTGTGGACCAGTGTGCCTGAGTTGAAATGAACAAGCGGCAAGACTTTAGATTACTTTATAAAAGCCCGCGTCCTTGGTTAAAGCCACCTTTGGTGGTGGGATAGTCCGATTTAAGCGAATTTTTTACTAAGGATGAGAGATTAAACAACCGGACTGTTAATTATCAAAAATACCGATAAGTAATTTGAATAATAACCATATCTTCTACAAATGAGAATACAAAACGACCTCCGCCCGGCAGATATGAAAAAGGCACTTGAACGTCTGTGGGAATTATCGGGAGAAAAAATCTGGCTGATACGCAATGAATATGATGTTACACAGGGATCACCCGTATTTACACATCAGGGTAAATATACCACAAGGGGATGGACTGAATGGACACAGGGGTTCCAGTTCGGGGGAGAGATAATCCAGTTCGATGCTACCGGTGAGCAGCAGTTCCTTGATATGGGAAGGAAGTCCACACTCAATCTTATGGCGCCTCATATAACCCATGTGGGAGTGCATGATCACGGATTTAATAATGTGAGCACATATGGTGCTCTAAGAAGACTGTATACTGAAGGAAGGATTGAGTCAAGCCAGTGGGAGAGGTCTTTTTATGATCTTGCCCTCAAGTGTACCGGGGCGGTTCAGGCGGTGCGATGGACAAAAACAGCATGCGGGAGAGGATTTGTATATTCTTTTAACGGACCGCATTCACTGTTTGTTGATACCATCCGTTCAATGCGGGCCCTGGCCCTTGGTTACCGCCTGGGACATACTCTTTTTGCTGAACATGATGAAAAAATTTCTCTCCTGGAAAGAATGCTGATGCATATTGATTCTACTGCAAATTATAACGTTTATTACGGAGAAGGAAGGGATTCATATGATATCAGGGGAAGGACAGTACATGAGGCAATATTCAATATCAATGACGGACAATTCCGTTGCCCCAGCTCACAGCAGGGTTTTTCACCTTTTACAACCTGGACGCGGGGTCTGGCATGGGCAATCTGCGGGTTTACCGAGCAACTTGAGTTTCTGGAAGCGGTAGATGATACTGATCTTGAAAGCAGGGGGGGCAGGCAGCACCTTGTAAAAATGATGCTTAAGGTTGCCAGGGCCACCTGCGATTTTTATATTGATAATACATCCCTGGATGGAATACCATACTGGGATACCGGTGCTCCAAAGCTCGGCATGCTTGGTGATTATACTGAAAAAGAAGCAGATCCGTACAATGATTTTGAACCGGTGGACAGTTCGGCAGCTGCTATTACTGCCCAGGGTCTTTTGCGCCTTGGCAGGTACCTTGCAAATCGAGGTCAGGAAGAAGAAGGGCGGCGATACTGGCAGGCTGGCCTTACTGTGAGCAGTACCTTGCTGGATGAGCCGTATCTGGGCACTGATAAGGAGCATCACGGACTGCTTTGGCATTCAGTGTATCACAGGCCCAATGGCTGGGATTATATACCTGCAGGGAAAAAGGTGCCCTGCAACGAGTCCAGTATGTGGGGCGACTATCATATGAGGGAGCTTGCATTGTATCTGTGGCGTATTGTAATTGATGCTCCTTATTACACTTTTTTTAAAGGGATTGAAATATCTTCATGATAGTGCATTTTATTCGTATAAGTTATAGTTAGCAAACTGTTTAACAATGTGTTACTAATTCATAATTCGAATATTTTGCTTTTCAATCCATTGAACACCATGGTTTTTACAAAATAAAAAACTGGCTGAATGAGAAAAGTTGCTTTGGTTACCGGAGGGTCCAGAGGTATAGGTCTGGCTGTCGCCCTGAAGCTTGCTTCCAGCGGGTATGATATTGCCCTTAACGGAACAAGGAGTGAGGCAGAGCTGGATGATGTGCTGAATGATATCAGGGAAAAAGGTGCACGTGTTGTTTATTGCCGGGGTGATATAGGTGTTTCTTCCGAAAGACAGTATGTTTTTGAAAAGTTAAAGAAGGAATTCGGCAGGTTGCATCTGCTGATAAATAATGCGGGAGTAGCTCCCCGGGAAAGAAGGGATGCCGTTGATCTGACGGAAGAGAGCTATGACAGGGTTATGGGAATCAATCTTAAAGCCCCGTTCTTCCTTACCCAGGCAGCAGCAAAATTTATGGTTGAGCAAAAAGAGGCCGATAACTCCTTTTCCGGCTGCATAATTAATATAGGATCAATCTCAGCAACCGTTGTGTCAACCAACAGGGCTGAATACTGTATTTCCAAGGCAGGATTTGCAATGCACAGTAAGATATGGGCAGTATGGCTTGCCAAATATGATATACCGGTATATGAGGTCAGGCCGGGTGTTATACGTACCGATATGACCTCTGCCGTGGTTGAAAAATACGACAGGCTTATTGAAGAAGGTCTGAACATTCAACCCCGATGGGGAATGCCCGAAGATGTGGCTGTGTCTGTTCTTTCTCTTGCCCGGGGGCACTTTCCGTTCTCTGCCGGAGAGGTTTTTATGGTTGACGGGGGACTGACAATAGGTCGTTTATAATCAAAATTACTTGTTATTAACAGGGGTTGAAAAATAATTTGTTAATGTCATCAAAGGTATCAAAATATCACCCGGAACGGAATAATAATAATTCAGAAACAGCAGCAGACAGTTCGTCAGTTAAAAAGAAGTATATCGGTATGGGTGGCGGCTTATTGCTGTTTATCCTTATGATCATCAGTTCTCCGCCGGAAGGGCTAAGCCAGGAAGGATGGTTTACAGCGGCAATTGCAATACTTATGGCTGTCTGGTGGACAACCGAGGTGATCCCGATACCTGCCACGGCAATGCTCCCGCTGATTCTTTTTCCTTTGTTTAATATTTCCGGAATAAGTGAAACTGCCACTCCTTATGCAAACCCTATGATCTTTCTTTTTCTGGGAGGTTTCATACTTGCTATAGGGATGCAGGAATGGGGTTTGCACCGGAGAATTGCTCTGAATATAATTTATTTAATTGGTTCCCAACCAAAGAGTATTATTCTTGGTTTTATGGTTTCCACTGCCTTTATGAGTATGTGGGTCAGTAATACCGCAGCTACAATGATGATGCTGCCTATATCATTATCGGTAATACAGCTTACAAAGAACATGGAACATAGTGCCTCTGACACTTTGAAATACAGTAATTTTGCTGTAGCCCTGATGCTGGCCATTGCTTTTTCTGCCAATGTCGGGGGATTGGGAACTGTAATAGGCACACCCACCAATGCCCTGCTTATTGGATTTGTTAACGAATCTTACGGTGTGGAGATATCATTTATGCAATGGATGCTTGTCGGTATCCCTCTTGTTGTACTCGGGATGCCTTTAATTTACTTTTCCCTTACCTCCGTAACTTTCCCTGTTCTTTTCAAGAGCCTTCCCGGAGGCAGGGAATATATTGCCCGTGAGGTAAAAAGCCTGGGAAGCTTCAGCAGGGGTGAGATTATGGTTGCGGTGATATTTGGGTTTACCGCGTTTTTATGGATGGTGCGGCCGCTTATTGAGTCATGGCTTCCGGGGTTATCCGACGCAGGAATTGCAATTTTCGGAGCTTTGTTACTGTTTCTAAGTCCTGTTAAATTAAAAACCGGCCGGTTCCTTCTCACATGGAAGGCCGCCTCAAGGCTTCCCTGGGGTATTCTTATTCTGTTTGGCGGGGGTCTGACCCTGGCGGGTGCTATTCAGCGGACAGGCCTGGCTGAATGGATAGGCGGGTATTTTGCCGGTTTGAGTGTGCTGCCGTTTGTTTTTGTTATTTTTATTGTTACAGGAGTCGTAATTACCTTTACCAATCTGGCAAGTAATTCTGCCACGGCAGCAGCTTTTTTACCTGTTATGGGTTCCGTGGCCATCGGTATGGGCGAAGATCCTCTGCAACTGGCCATTCCTGTTGCCGTGGCAGCAAGTTGTGCATTTATGTTCCCGGTTGCAACACCGCCTAATGCAATAGTTTACGGAAGCGGAGTCATGACAATCCCTCAAATGGTAAAAGCCGGATTGTGGCTTAATCTCTTATTTACCCTGCTGATAACTCTTCTTACCAGATACCTGTTCATAATTATCTTTGCCTGATAAATATGACGGCCAACAGTATCCATAACCAAAAAAAGCTGCAGGGATATAAGGATAACTTGTACAGCCTTTCCCTGCAAAAACGGGGCATCCATTTCTGATAATATCCTCAGGCCGGATCAGGTATTTGCTTGTTATTTTTTAATACTCATAATATATTCCCGGCTCTGTGGCACAGCCTCCATAACATTCTCCCTTTCATATTCTATATAGTAATATTCGATATTTGTATTTTGCGCTGCTCTCAACACCGCTGGATAATCTACCTGACCTGTTCCCAGGACAACATCATTTTCACTCGGGGTCCTGCCTGACAAATCACCCACTTCCGCTCCTTTGCGCAGGTCTTTCATGTGCATCAGCCTGAATCGTTCAGGATATCTTTCAAGCAATTCTACGGGATCCTGACCGGGAACAACTGTCCACAGGATATCCATCTCGAAGCTTACATAACGGGGGTCGGTATTCTGAACTATATAGTCGAACAAAGTTTCCTCTCCCCAGGGCCAGAACTCAAAAC
>PXAP01000164.1 GCA_003567115.1 Bacteroidota bacterium | reverse complement strand
GATTGGTCCCAATGGTTCAAGAGCATTATAAACCGTAACGACCTTTGAAGGATCCATGCCATATTTTTCAATTATGGTCTTTCTGGTTATATTGCTTACGGCAATAATCATGTCTGCGGCTTCCATTCCCCGCTTTTCTATATCAAAAACCCCGGGATTGACACTTCCCCCGCTGCGGTCAAAATCGGTGGCATGAACATGTATCACCAGTGGTTTTCCGGAAACCTCTTTTGCCGCTATCCCTGCAGGATATGTCAGCCAGTCATGCGCATGAATAATATCAAATGAATGCTCGTCGGCAATAGCTCCCGCTACGAGAGAATAATTGGAAATCTCCTGGAAAAGGTCGGGGCCGTATGACCCGGTGAACTTAAATTTCCGGATATGCCCGGTATTGAAGAATGTATTGCTGCCGCTTTCACTCTTTTTGTCAATTTTATCATACTCCTCGGGCGATGTATAGGGTACTATACGGGAATGAACCTCTAAAAAAGCCATCTCCTTTAAAAAGCCCTTCATTTCAACATATTTTTTTCTTACGGGATAATTCTCGGCAGCCATAAGACGCATGGTTGAATCGTCTTCGTCGCCCCAGGCCCTGGGTATAACAAAAGTAACATCGAGTCCGTCTATATGAGACATCCCCCTGGTCAGCCCATGGCAGGCCGTCCCGAGCCCCCCGCTTATATGAGGCGGAAATTCCCAGCCAAACATCAATACATTCATAGCCTTCGGTTTATTTTATGTTAAAATCAGATTCATAAAATTATTGATCAACAGGGATCAACGGGCATTAAATCATGATTTATATACTATAATTCTGTAATTGTCAAGGTTTCCCGCATATATCAGTTAATGCAATCAACTAACCGTTTGATAATATAAAATTAATTGTTCAATTCTGAGCAGTTCGGCTACATTCCATGCATATGATAGGGCACCGCCCGGATAATGAGGGGGGTCACCGTCATACAGCTCTGAAACAGTCCCGATGCCGTGCACCTGCATATCCTCTTCAAATCCGTCAAACAGTCTCTTTATATTATCCAGGCCCGACTTTTTGTACAGCCTGAGCCAGGCTTCAGCATAGTGACCCAGAAGCCAAGGATAAACCGTTCCCTGATGGGCAACCGAATTCCTGGCCTGCTCGTCACCTTCGTATATACCTTTGAAAGCGGGATTTTTAGGAGCCAGAGTACGCAGGCCTTTGGGTGTAAGCAGCTCGCTTGTAATCACCTGAAGCATCTTTTGCTTTTTGTCGTCATCAACCGGGCTGCAGGGCATAGATGCTGCCATCACCTGGTTGGGCCTCACTGACCAGTCCGCGACATCATCCCTTACATAATCCGCCAGATACCCCCTCTCTTCATCCCAGAAAAGCCGAACGAACGATTCGGCACTTCGGGCAGGTATTTTATCCCACTTTTTTACAAATGGCATGTCCCCGGCGACCTCTGCAAGGTTGACCGAGAACCTCACTGCATTGTACCACAATGCATTGATCTCCACAATATAGCCGGATCTGGGGGTAGCAGGCAATCCGTCAATCACCCCGTCCATCCATGTGCGGGGTATATTTTGTTCGGCGCAAAACAAAAGTCCGTTATCATGCATGACAACCATATTTCCCATGCCATCACGAAGCAGGCTGAGAATGCTTTTTATCTTATTCCCGTATCTCTTCCACACCAGGGCCCTGTTGCCGGTATGGTGGGTATACTGCTGCAAAGCCCAAATAAACCAGAGAGGTTCATCCACCCCGTTTATCTTATGGCTGCCGGATTTACCGGCAGCATTTTTAATATTTTTCTGCAACTCGTCAAGACTGCTGTCAAGGACCGACCTGAAGGTTTTCTTATCCCCTGCCGCCAGTGTTAGTCCGGGAAGAGCCCCGAAGGTATCGCGCAAACGTTTCCCATGCCATGGAAATCCTGCCATGATACCGGTTTTTTTGCCTTTATTGACAAAAAACTGCTGTGCTGAATTGAGCAGGCAGTTATGGAAGGTATTCCTCGGAATCCGTTTTTTTATTTCATTTCTGAATTTCCTTTTCAAAGCAGACGGATCAATCTCTTTGGTACCTGCAGAAAACACCACAGATTCCCCTTTTTTCAGGGGTAACTCAAAATACCCCGGCATATAAAGGTCCTCCTTGTATTCATAGCCCCTTTTCTGCTCCTGAAGATACTCTACATTATAGTTCCAGTCCTGTTGACCGAAAAAACCAGCATCCTTCGAAAACTGCATGTAAAGAAAAGGATAGCCCCGGTACATCCTGGTCTTTATCCCTTTTTTCACCTTCAGGACTTTGGTAATGACATCATTATTGGCATTGCTGATAGCATGAATGTTTCTGAAAACCAGAAAAGGCTTAAGCTGCAATAAAGTAGGGGAATGAGCTTCAAGAAGCGTATAGCGTATAAGGAGACGCTCTTCATGCTGGGCCAGCATAGATTCCTTTGAAAGAATAACCCCTCCCACCCGGTATATCAGTTCGGGTATGGGCTCCAGCTTAAAATCACGCAGATATTTATGACCCCGGGGATTATAATAATCACCCGCGTACTTGTGAATACCAAGGTTAAATGCCTGATCATGCTGAATTACCGTTTCATGCAACCCTGAAAGCAGTACATGATGGCCGCCGTCAAGGTGCTCAATGGGACATACCAGCAATCCGTGATATTTTCTTGTATTGCTGGCAATAATGGTTGTACAGGCATATGAGCCCGCACGGTTTGACCTGATCAATTCACGGTTCAATGAATATGAAAGGTTGATCAGTCTGGTCTTATCAAAATTAAGGTAACTCATTCGTTAAATTACGATTAGCAGGCAATATAAAACAATGCCCGGCAAGACAACGTACCGGGGTTTTGAAAGCCTTGATTCAGTTCCTGATTTTTTCAGCCACTGACAAAGACGTGTTTAACAGCTAAAACAATATATTAAATAACAAGTTCAGCTAAATGACAACAGAATTTAATTCTTCATCAAAAATACAAAATAATTGTTTTTTAATAAGTTGTTTTTCAAAATAGGTGAAATAACCGGACAATTAAACCAGCTTAACCCTGTTATAAAATATGAGATACAACCATCACTGATGATAATTTTTAATTTATACGGCAGATAAAAAATAATTATCTTCGCAATGTTTTCTTTAGCCATTTTAAATCCGTATATGATTATGTTTATAAAAAAGATTTTCCGGATATCTGAAATTACTCCGGCCGGCTTCATTAATGCTGCTTTGGCGGCACTGATAATTTTTGTTTTTTCATCCTGTTCAGGGCATGACGGTAATTATTCTATAAGCGGAACACTGGATAATGCAGAAGGCAGAAAGATCTATCTTTATGAAATGAGCACCTATGAGCTTACTCCCCTCGATTCATTTACTTTTGAATATACAGGTGAATTCCGGTTTCAGGGAGAGATTGACCAGATCAGGTTCATGTCACTGCGGGAGGACCAGCTTAACAATCTTGTTCTTGTTGTTTCCCCCGGAGAAGATATTGAAATCACTGCCGATTACAATAACCTTCAGGAGTCTGCCACCATTGAAGGTTCATCTGAATCAAAGCTGGCGTATGAACTTAACCGTGAGATGCATCTCACTCTTATGAAGCTTGACTCCCTTAGCAGTGATTACCGCAGCAGGCTGAACGGTTCTGCCGGTGAATTCGAGCAGCTGAGGGCAGAGACTGCAACCCGCTTTAACGATATAGCTGAAGAGCACAGGCATTTCACCATAGATTTTATCAACCGCAATCCCTCTTCACTTGCCAGTCTTATGGCCCTTTATCATCAGATTGATGCAAACACTTTTGTTTTGCAGCATCCTGAAGATTTCCAGTACTATATCATGGTAGATTCGATATTGACAGATCTGTATCCTGATCTTGACTATACGGTAACCCTGAATGAGAATGTAAAGGAGATGAAAAGCCAGTTTGAGCAGAGACAACAAAGAGAAAGTCTTCTTGCCACCGGCAGCATGGCACCGGAGATCTCCCTGCCTGACCCTGACGGAGAAACAAAAAACCTTTCCTATCTCAGGGGCAACTATGTTCTGCTTGATTTCTGGGCAGCCTGGTGCGGCCCCTGCCGGGAAGAAAACCCATACCTTGTTGATGCTTATAGCAAATACAACAATAACGGCTTTGAAATATTCCAGGTTTCCCTGGATCGTACCAGAGATGCCTGGCTCAGGGGAATTGAGGAAGATAACCTGCATCGGTGGACCCATGTGAGCGATCTGCAGTTCTGGAGCTCCGAGGTTGTCCCTCTTTACCAGATAGACGGCATACCAGCCAATTTCCTGCTTGACCCCGACGGGAAAATCATTGCCAGGAATCTGAGAGGAGAAGAACTTAACCGTACACTGGCTGAACTGTTTGACTAAACAAATTTACATTTATGAAGAAACCAGTCTGCAAAATAAATTTTGGCAAAGGCAACCGTTACCCTGCCCCCGGGATTAACCCGGGCAAAAGAACAGCCGGCAACCTGTTGATTTCTGTCCTGATGTTATTGCCATTTGTTTTGTTTTTTTCCTGCGGGGAATCATCAAGGGTACGGATAGGCGGAAAGATAGATGAGGGAGCCGGGAAAACCCTCTATTTTGAAAAACTTGAGGTAGCAGGCCCCGCCGTCCTTGATTCAGCAAGCATCAGAAGTTCCGGCAGATTCTCATTTTCATCGTCAATATCAGAACCTGCTTTCTACAGATTAAGGCTTGAAAACCGTAACTTCATAACACTCCTTGCCGAGCCGGGAGAACGTATAACCGTCGAAGCACAGGCTGCAAACCTGGCCGGCACATACAGTGTTGAAGGGTCGGAAGGGTCTGAACTGCTGAAAAAGCTTAATGACCGTCTTGCTTCAACAAAAAAACAGATGGAGCCCCTCATAAGGGAAATTATCGAACTGGAAGAGGGCCCCGGGTTTGAGAAAGAGGAGGCAAGGATCAACCGGGAGCTGGATGAGATAATCAAGGCACAGCGTAATTTTTCCATAGCTTTCATCCTTGATAATATGGAGTCGCTTGCAGCAATCACAGCTCTCTATCAGCAGCTTGATGATGAAAATTATGTGCTGGACCAGACCCGTGACATTCAGTACCTGAAGATTGTAGCCGAATCGTTGAATAAAAAATACCCCGGCTCACCTCATGTAAGAGCTCTGGTCAGGGATGCTGAAAACCAGGAAAGGCAGTATGAACTTTACAGGCTTACTGCAATGGCAGAACAAAGGGGAGATCTGGTCACAACATATCCCGATATTGCCCTGCCCGGTACTGATGGTGATACAATCAGACTGCATTCCCTTTCTGAAAAATATATACTCGTTCTTTTCGGTTCATCACTTAATTCGGCCAGTGTTCAGTTCAGTCACCAACTCCTGCCCGTATACAGGGCTTACCGGGACAAAGATTTTCAGATATACCAGGTTTCGATAGAGAGAGACAGGGATGAATGGCTGAGAAGCATAAAATTCCTTGAATTACCCTGGATCAACGTTGCCGAGCTCGGGGAGGACACTGGTGCAGCCGGTGTATATAACGTGCAGCAGATCCCCGCCAATTTCCTTATAAACCGTGATGCAGGGATAATTGCACGGAACCTGTCAGCAGCAGAGTTACGGCGGAGACTGGCAAGGGTGCTGGATTAAACCATCTTATCAAACACTTGAACAATAATAAAAATATATATTTTGCATCCGACGCCCATTTCGGGTTACCGGATCCGGCAGAAAGCATTCTCCGGGAGCGGTTTTTTGTGAAATGGCTGGAAAGCATAAAAGAGGATGCCCGGGAGCTATATCTTTTGGGTGATATTTTTGATTTCTGGTTTGAATACAAAAGGGTGGTTCCAAGGGGTTATACCAGGGTTCTTGGAAAAATCGCCGGACTGACTGAAAGTGGTATTCCCGTTCACTTCTTTACAGGCAACCATGATACCTGGGTATTCGACTACCTGCCTGCCGAAACCGGAATGACAATACACAAGGAACCCGGTTCTGCCGAAATTGAAGGGAAAAAATTCTATCTGGCGCATGGCGACGGACTGGATGAGAATGACAAGGGTACCCTTCTTCTTAAACGGATATTTACCAACCGGCCGTTGCAGCGGATTTTTTCCTGGCTCCACCCCAATTTTGCAATCTGGTTCGCCCATAAATGGTCGCACAACAGCCGTTACTCAAAAGAGCAGATCATTCCCTACCGGGGACACGATAAAGAGGAGCATGTCATCTTTGCCAACCGGATGCTTGAAAAGGAGCATTTTGACTACTTTGTATTCGGCCACCGCCATATCCCTTTTGATGTGCCGCTTAAAAACGGCAGCTCACGTTGTATAAATCTGGGTGACTGGCTGTGGCATTTCAGCTACGGGGTTTTTGACGGCAAGAAAATGGAAATAAAGAAATTTGATGGTGATACCAGGGATATGACTTCCCTTTCGGGGAAGTAAATACATTTAAATTAACCTTAATTTACAGCAATTGTAAAAAATTCGCTACATCCAACTATCCACCGCCAGAAGGTGGCTTTAACCCCGGTTTTTGCTTTACACCGCGGATTTTTTTGCATACAGGCCTTTCGGGCAAAGTCCGGCAAGGACATGAGCGCGCTTATAGTACACAGGTTTTCATGTTGCACTAAAATATCCCCTAACCGGTTTCCACTGACAAGTTACCGGCCGCACACGACCCGCCCCTTGCCAAAAAGCCTGCCGGATAACTCCGGCAGGCTTTTTAAAATCCAGGCTGAACCTGTAATATTCTAGAAAAGACTGTAGCTTACGGCAACTCCCACTGTAACAACAGAGGCCATCACCATCAGCTTGATAAGTATATTCAGGCTGGGGCCTGAAGTATCCTTGAAGGGATCCCCGATCATGTCGCCAACAACGGAAGCTTTGTGATTTTCAGAACCTTTTCCTCCCAGGTTACCCTCTTCAATGTATTTCTTGGCATTATCCCAGGCGCCGCCGGCATTGGCCATAAAGATAGCCATGGCAAAGCCGGAGGTGATAGTTCCGACCAGCAATCCGGAAACTCCGGCAACACCAAATATCAGCCCTACAATAACCGGGATCAGCAGAGCTATCAGGGAAGGCACCAGCATCTCCTGTTGTGCACCTTTGGTAGAAATGGCAACACAACGTGCATAGTCAGGCTCGGCTTTGCCCTCCATAATTCCGGGAATATCCCTGAACTGGCGGCGAACCTCATCAACCATTTTCTGGGCTGCACGCCCCACTGCATTCATGGTCATCCCGCTGAAAAGGAATACCGACAGTACGCCAATTAATATCCCTACAATAACAATCGGATTCATAAGATGTATATCGTAATGATGAATAAAATCAATAAATTGAGCATCAATAGCGGGAATATTGTTTATAGGCATATCCGGTCTGTCAAGGAATTTCACAATCATGACCTTCACCTCCTCAAAGTATGCGGCAAGCAAGGCAAGTGCGGTAAGCGCGGCACTTCCTATGGCAAATCCCTTGCCGGTGGCGGCGGTAGTGTTTCCAAGCGCATCAAGGGCATCAGTACGGCTGCGTACTTCCTCTCCCAGCTGACACATCTCGGCATTACCACCTGCATTATCAGCAACAGGTCCGTAAGCGTCGGTAGCCAGGGTTATACCCAGGGTTGAAAGCAGTCCGACTGCAGCAATACCAATACCATACAGGCCCATGTTCAGGCTGGCAGCGTCATACTGGAATCCGGACGAAAAACCAAATGCCAGGGTAATGCCAACAACAATTATTCCCAGGGGTACGGAGGCAGAAATAAGGCCGGTTCCTATACCTTTTATAATCAATGTAGCAGGTCCTGTAGTGGATGCTTCGGCAATGTTGCGGGTAGGCCTGAAAGCTGAAGCTGTAAAATACTCGGTCGATTGTCCGATACCTATACCCGCAAACAGCCCGATAACAATCGAACCCCATATGCCCCAGTAATTGGGTAATCCGAGAGCATACAATATAAGCAATGAAAATACAACTATCAGGGCTGCACTGGTATTAACACCAATACCAAGCGATTTAAGCAGCTGTTTCTGGGTTGCTCCTTCTTTGGTCCGCACCAGAAATACACCTAAAATAGAAAGCATGGTACCAACCGCGGCAATCAGCATGGGAGCAATTACGGCATTGAACTGCATTTCAGCACCAAAGCCTATAAATGCAGCCGCACCCAGCAGGGCTGTAGCAAGGATTGATCCTGCAAATGATTCAAAGAGGTCAGCACCCATACCGGCAACATCACCAACATTATCACCAACATTATCGGCAATGGTGGCAGGATTGCGCGGGTCATCCTCAGGTATTCCCGCTTCCACCTTACCAACCAGGTCAGCACCAACATCGGCTGCTTTGGTATAAATACCCCCTCCCACACGTGCAAACAGAGCCTGGGTTGATGCCCCCATACCAAACGTAAGCATGGTGGCGGTAATGGTAAGCAGTTTCATACCCATTTCTGCTTCGGGAATGAAATGGTTAAGGACTAAAAACCATGCTGAAATATCCAGCAGAACCAGCCCAACAACAGTGAGACCCATCACTGCACCTGAACGGAATGCAAGCCTCAGGCCACCGTCAAGCGAAGTACGGCAAGCATTGGTAACCCTGGCCGAAGCAAAGGTAGCGGCCTTCATCCCGAAAAAACCGGCCAGACCGGAGAAGGCACCCCCGGTAAGAAATGCAAAAGGCACCCAGGGATTCTGAATTCCCAGCACATAGGCCATTATGGCAAAAATAATGGTAATTATCGCAAAAACGATTGCAACAACTTTGTATTGCTGGCGAAGATAGGCTCCCGCTCCTTTTCGAACATGGGCAGCAATCTGTTTCATCATGTCAGTTCCTTCATCATAGCCCATCATATTCTTAAAGAAATAATAAGCAAAACCCAAAGCCAGCAAAGAACTTAATGGTACTAACCAAAAAATTACAGGCATATCAATTCCTCCTTTTTAATTAAGTTTAAGTTAATAATTGAAATTAATTTTAATAATTACTTTCCTGCCAAACCCAAGTCTTTGTCTAACAATATCTTGGGAGAAATCGAAAAAAAACAGTCACAAATTTAAAAAAATTCCGGTATTATGTAGTATGAATATTAAAAATTGTGCAGGATCACAGGCGGAATATTATCCTGCCCAGGCTTCCCGGTCGAGACTTCTGTACTGGATTGCCTCGGCCAGGTGCATAACTTCTATTTTATCACGGTTATCCAGATCGGCAATTGTTCGTGAAAGCTTAAGTATGCGGTCATATGCCCTGGCTGATAAACCAAGTTTATGCATGGCGTTTTTCAATAAAAGTTTACCGCTGCTGTCGATTGAACAATACTCGTGAAGCATTTTTGAATTCATCTGCGCATTGCAGTGAATATTTCTGCTGTGACTAAACCGTTTTTCCTGAACCTGTCTGGCGGCGGCAACCCTTTTTCTTACAGTGGAGGAGCTCTCTGCATTTCTCTTCTCAGACAATTTTTCAAAGGGCACGGGAACCACCTCAATGTGTATATCTATGCGGTCGAGCAGCGGACCGGAAATGCGGTTCAGGTATTTACGCACCAGTCCCGGCGGACAAACGCAATCTTTTTCCGGATGGTTGTAATAGCCGCAGGGGCAGGGATTCATGGAAGCCACCAGCATGAAGGCTGCAGGATAACGCACCGAATATTGGGCACGTGATATGTCAATTTCCCTGTCCTCCAGGGGTTGCCGCATCACTTCAAGCACCGTGCGCTGAAACTCGGGCAGCTCGTCAAGGAATAAAACCCCGTTGTGCGATAAAGATACTTCCCCGGGTTGTGGCAATTTGCCCCCGCCAACCATGGCAACCGCAGTTACGGTACTGTGGGGCGAACGGAAGGGGCGGCGTGTGTTCAAAGAGTGTTTATTCCCAATCCTGCCTGCTACAGAATGTATCTTGGTGGTTTCAAG
>PXAP01000165.1 GCA_003567115.1 Bacteroidota bacterium | reverse complement strand
GACCATGTTCTGGCAAAGATGAAGAGGAAATATGACCGCTCCCTTTTTACTGACAGGGTGGCAAAAATAAGAGAAGAAATTCCTTCTGCCGGGATAGGGGCTGATGTGATAACCGGGTTTCCCGGTGAAACTGAACAATATTTTGAAGAAACAGTTGATTTTCTTGAAGGTTCAGATATTGCTTTTATGCATGTTTTCTCATATTCGGACAGGAGCAGTGCCGGGGCTGAGCGGTTACCAGGTAAGGTCCCTCCCGGAGAGAAGGACCGTCGCAGCAGGATACTCCGCCGGTTGGCAGATGAAAAATTAAAGGTGTTCCAGGAAAAATTCGTGGGACAAAGAGAGAGGGTTCTTTTCGAAGCAATTAATAAAAAGGGGCGTATGTGCGGTTTTACAGGCAATTACCTGAGGGTTGAAGCACCGGTTGATAAGAGGTTAATTAACCGGATAGTGGATGTTGAACTGACAGATTTGGGAGAAGATGGTATTTTGAAAGGTTTTATAAGAGATTCTGAGTATTAACATTAAAATAAAAAACTTTATAAAGATATGGATTTACAGGGCATTTGCCATGAAGTGACAAAAATTGCCAGGGAAACGGGTGATTTTATACGGAAAGAGAGATTGTCATTTTCCCCCGAAAGGGTAGAATCTAAGGGATTACATAATTATGTTACCCACGTGGATAAAAAAGCTGAGAATATGCTTGTGGATGCTCTCGGGGGACTGATATCCGGGGCCGGTTTTGTTGCTGAAGAAGGTACCGGCGAGAAAAACCGGGAGGGAACAAATTGGATTATTGATCCTCTTGACGGTACCACCAATTTTATTCACAGCCTGCCTCCCTATTCAATCAGTATTGCACTGATGATTGAAGGTAAGGTTGTTCTGGGGATTGTTTATGAGATAAATCTTGCTGAGTGTTTTTATTCATGGCAGGGAGCTCCTGCATATCTCAATGAAAAAGAGATATCTGTTTCCGATGCCCGGTTTGTTAAGGATTCTCTTATTGCAACCGGATTTCCCTATACAGATTTTAAGAGAATGGGGCCCTTCCTTGAGTCTTTTAAATATTTTATGAAAAATTCACACGGTTTGCGCAGACTGGGCTCGGCTGCTGTTGACCTTGCATATGTGGCATGTGGGCGTTTTGATGCCTTTTATGAATACGGGCTTAATGCATGGGATGTTGCTGCAGGAGCATTTCTTGTCCGCCAGGCCGGGGGAAATGTCAGTGATTTCACGGGAGGTGATGATTTTCTTTTCAGCGGCGAACTGGTTGCATCAAATCAAAATGTTTTTGATCAGTTTCAGTCCGCTGTGCAGAAATTCATGAGGCCGGATTAAAATACTTTGAAACCTTATCCATGTATAGCATGTTATACCCGATCTTATATTATTCTATCAGATTTATGGGGTTATTCCCCCTTAAATTCCTGTATGTGGTTTCTGATTTTACCTATTTTATAATTTTTTATATCATTAGATACCGAAGAGAGGTTGTTTTTGAAAACCTGGAGAATTCCTTCCCGGAAAAAAGCCCGGCAGGTATCCGGGCTGTGGCAAAGGGTTATTACCGTCATTTGTGTGATCTTATTGTGGAATCCATATATCAGAGAAGAATGGGAGAGGATGAAATAAAGCGCAGGGTCACCTACAATAATCCTGAGGTTATTCAGAAGTATTATGATGAAGGAAAACATGTGGCTGCCGTTATGGGGCATTATTGTAACTGGGAATGGATTTACGGGTTCCCCCTTATAACCCGGTATAAGTGCATAACAATTTACAAGCAATTGAAGAGCAGGGTTTTCGACAAACTGATGTTTGATATGCGCAGCCGTTTTGGTGCCGAACTTGTTCCGATGAAAAAAGCTTTCAGGAAAATTTATGATTATGATAAAAAGGGGATTCCCACCATTACTGATTTTATAGCCGACCAGACACCTTCAAGGGGAAATACCCTTTACTGGGTTGATTTTATGAACCAGGATACCCCGGTATATCTGGGGGCGGAGCGCATTGCAAAAAAAATGAATATGGCCGTAGTATATTTTAAAATGAACAAGATCAGAAGGGGGTACTATGAGGTTGATTTTATTCCCCTGTATGATAATGCTGCAGAAACATCAGATTATGAAATAACCAATGCTCATGTTGCCCGGCTTGAACAGCAGATAAATGATCAGCCCGAATACTGGCTGTGGTCCCATCGGCGCTGGAAAATAAAACGGAACCTGGAATGAGTTTTACTAATGATTCTGATTCTAATACAGCCTCAACCAAAGTTGCCGTAGTCATATTGAACTGGAACGGGATTGACCTGCTTAAAAGGTTTTTGCCGTCAGTCACAGCTCATTCGGTTGCTGATCACATTTCAGTATGGATTGCCGATAACGGGTCGACCGATGGTTCGGTGAAATTCCTGAAAGATCACTTCCCGGAGGTCGGTTTGCTTGAATTTGACCGGAATTACGGATTTGCGGGAGGATATAATAAAGCTTTCGCGGAAATAAATGCCGGGTATTATATTTTGCTCAATTCTGATGTTGAGGTAACCCGGGGATGGACAGAGCACCTGCTGGGGATGATGGAGAGTGACGATTCGGTTGCCGCCTGCATGCCGAAGATAAAAGAAACAGGTCGAAGGGATTATTTTGAATATGCAGGGGCAGCCGGCGGATATATTGATTTTCTGGGTTATCCTTTTTGCCGGGGAAGGATTTTTGATATTCCTGAAACAGATCACGGTCAGTATGATGATTCAAGAGAAATTTTCTGGGTCAGCGGGGCATGTATGATGGTCAGGGGGGTGGACTGGCACGGAGAGGGAGGATTTGATGAAAGGTTTTTTGCACATATGGAGGAGATTGATCTGTGCTGGAGATTGAAAAACAGGGGAAAGAAAATAATGGTATGTCCCTCTTCCGTGGTTTATCATCTTGGCGGAGGAAGCCTTCCCCGGTATCATCCGAGGAAGACTTTTTTAAATTATCGCAATAATCTGCTGATGATGATCAGGAATCTTCCTGCCGGCAGACTATACCTGGTATTTGTACGCATGCTTTTTGACTGGCTTTCCGTAATGAAATTTACTGCATCCTTCTCTTTTGTCAATGCTTTTGCAGTTATCAGGGCTCATTTTGCCTTTTTCAGATTGCTGCCTGCCTTTATCAGAGAAAGACTTGATTTACCTCCAAAGAGCAAAGGAATCAAGCACAAAGAGATATATCCCCGCAGTATTGTAATTGATTTTTTTGTCCGCCGTAAAAAGTTCTTTTCCGAGCTTGATATTTGAATTTTTAGTCCTGTCCGAAATCTGACCTCCCTGTATGCATCCGTTAATATGTATACCGCCTGAAACATTAATAGTCAGATCTGCTGATATGAATACTTGCGGTGAGGATTATCGGCTTTTAAAAAAGATGTAGCCAATTTTTTTTGTATATTGCCGGATAAACCCGGACAATGATTCCTCTTTCCGGGAAGCGACCAATTTATAACCAAAATATTTTTTACCATGCAAAATTACAGGCGTAGAGATTTTATTAAAAAAGCTGCTATTTCGACTGCCGGTATAGGTCTTTTAGCTGGCAACAATTTATCAGTATTTGGAAGGTTTTCTGCCAGTGATACGATAAGGGTAGCTGTATTGGGCACAAACTCCAGAGGCGCTGCACTTGCCAGAGGATTTGCAAACAGCCCCGGAATTGATGTAGCCTACATCTGCGATGTTGATGATGAAGCTTTGGCTAACGGAGTGGCAGCAGTCAGAAATGCCGGCCAGTCGGAAGAACCAGGAAGCGTCAGGGATTTCAGAACCATTCTGGATGACAGGTCGGTCGATGCTGTGGTGATAGCAATGCCCGATCACTGGCACGCACCTGCTGCAATTTTGGCTATGCAGGCCGGCAAGCATGTATACCTGGAAAAGCCCGGCAGCCATAACCCATATGAAGGAGAGCTTGTCTCAGAGGCGGCAGGAAAATATGGCAGAGTTGTTCAAATGGGCAATCAGCGCAGATCATGGGCCGTTGTTATGGGTGCCTTAAGGGATCTTAAATCAGGAATAATTGGCACACCTCATTTTTCCAGAACCTGGTACGGCGCCAACAGGGCTCCGATCGGGTTTGGCAAAGAAGTTCCCGTTCCCGAAGGCCTGGATTATGATCTCTGGCAGGGCCCTGCACCCAGGCGCCCCTACAGGGATAATCTTATTCATTACAACTGGCACTGGTTCTGGCATTGGGGGACTGGTGAGTTGCTCAATAACGGCACCCATTTTATTGATCTTGCCAGGTTGGGACTGGAGGTTGATTATCCGGTTAAAGTAAGTTCCCATGGAGGCCGCTACGCTTATCAGGACGACTGGGAGACACCCGATACCCAGGTTACTGTTTATGACTTTGCCGAAAACAAAACCATTTCATGGGAGGGCAGAAGCTGTAACAGAAGGCCTATAGAAGGACTGGGCGCAGCTCTTTCTTTTCATAGTGAGCAGGGAACTATGGTAATAAGCAACAATGATTATGTTGTTTATGACAATGACAATAACGAGATCAAAAAAGTTACCTCTGAAAGTGAGAGTATAATTGATTTGACGGGCCCGGGTCTTGGCATGGATGCCGATCATATTCTGGATTTTGCCGATGCTATCCGTACGGGAAAAATACCCCGGTCCGATTTTCATGATGCGAACAAGAGTGTGTTGTTGTGTCATCTCGGAAACATTGCCCACAGAACAGGAAGATCAATAAACTGTGATCCCTCAAATGGTAAAATATTAGGAGATAATGAGGCAATGAGATTATGGAGAAGGTATTACGAGCCCGGGTGGGAACCTGAAGTATGATAAAAAGGCAGGCCTTTGGATAATAACCAAAAGGTTGTTTAAACATTAAACCTGAATTATGATAAGCAGGATAAACCTCATTATCATGACGGAAAGGTATTATAAAAAATTTATTTTTAAACCCTTGTACCCTGCCTGTAAAGCAGTATTTATATTCATTTTTGCAATATTTAAGGCCTGGGGTATAATTTAATTCAAAGCTATTATGCAGTCTAAACTCAACCGCAGGGATTTTCTCAAAAGATCGGCCGCTACCGGCCTTTCACTGGGATTAGGTTCCACTGCTTTTTCTTCTTTTTCGAATGCGTTTTCTGCTGATGATGTCAGGGTAGGTATAATTGGCCTGGATACATCTCACAGTATTGCATTTACCAGGCTAATAAATGATCCTTATGATGAGGATATGAAAGGTTACAGTGTTGTTGCCGCATATCCCTATGGAAGCCGGACTATAGAATCAAGCTATTCCAGGATCCCCGGATACATTGAAGATATAAAAGAGATGGGAGTGGAGGTAGTTGATTCATTGGAAAGCTTGTTAAATATGGTTGATGTGGTGCTTCTGGAAACAAATGATGGTAATCTGCACCTGGAACAGTCCCTGAAGGTTTTTGAAGCCGGAAAAACCGTGTTTATCGATAAGCCCGTTGCCGGATCACTTTCAGATACAGTTGCAATTTACAGGTCTGCCGGGCAATATAATGTCCCTGTTTTTTCTTCATCCTCCCTCCGCTGGTCCGAGAACACCTATCAACTCAGAAATGGTGAACTGATAGGAAGGGTTCTGGGTGCAGATACTTTCAGCCCTGCCGCAATTGAGCCCTCTCATCCTGATTTGTTCTGGTATGGAGTGCATGGTGTTGAGACCTTATTTACAGTTATGGGAACAGGTTGCAATGAGGTTGTAAGGGTTTATCAGCCCGACAGTGATATTGTCGTTGGTACCTGGGATGACGGGCGACTGGGTACTTTCCGTGGAATCAGGAAAGGAAGAACAGGATTTGGAGGAAATGCCTTTGGGGAAGATGGGATAACGGAAATCGGACCCTATACAGGATACCGGCCACTTGTGACAGAGATAATCAGGTTTTTCAGAACCGGTATTCCCCCCGTAAGTCCCGAAGAGACTATAGAATTATTTGCATTCATGGAAGCAGCAGATGAAAGTAAACGCAGGGGAGGACAGCCTGTTCAGATCGAAGAAGTACTGGATATGGCACGTGAGTCTGTAAAGTAATAATGAACTGCCAAAGTGTTGAGCCCCAATTATCTAATTGAATTCATTATTTTACCAGTCAGCGATAGTAGAATCAAACATCTGATCTGACTTAATACCGGCCGGGCCAGGTAAACCACTTTTTATAAATTAAATTAAGAATTATGGGATTAAGCATACTTGACTTTTTTGTCATTGCATTATTCTTTTTATTAATGATTGTTATCGGACTTTGGTCATGGGTTAAGAATAAGAACCTTGAAGATTATTTTGTTGCCGGGGGAAAACTTCCCTGGTGGCTGTCCGGCATCTCGCACCATGTATCAGGTTATAGCGGCGCAGTATTTGTTGCATATGCCGGACTTGCATATACACATGGTCTTTCCTTATATTTCTGGTGGGCCTTCACCATTGGTATTGCCGTTGTTTTTTCTGCAAAGCTTTTTCCTGTTCTGTGGGTCAGGCTGAGGCAGAGGCATAGTATTCAGTCTCCGCTTGAATACCTTATAAACCGGTATAATTTAACTTCACAGCAGATTATGGCATGGAGCGGTGTGATTCTGAAGCTTTTTGATGTGGCAGCAAAATGGGCTGCTATTGCGGTTTTGCTTAATGTTTTTACCGGGTTGTCAATCATAGCGGGGATATTGATAGCAGGTGGCGTCTCTCTGATATATGTCACCTACGGAGGTTTATGGGCGGTAATACTGACCGATTTTGCCCAGTTCATTGTGCAGCTTGTTGCCGGAATAATAATGTTTGTGGCGGTGGTGATCTATCTTGGAGGCCCCGGCGAATTGTTCACTTTCTGGGAACTCCTTCCTGAAGAGCATTCGCAACCTTTCAGTGAGCCATACACCTTTTGGTTTGCCCTTACTTTCCTGTTTATAAATTTCCTTAGTTATAACGGGGGAACATGGAACCTGGCCACACGGTATATATCTTCAACCGATGAAAAACAATCTTCAAAAGCAGCTTACCTGTCAGGAACTTTATATCTTATATGGCCTCTGATCCTGTTTGTACCCATGTGGGCTGCACCGGTACTGCTGCCCGGACTGGAGGACCCCACCCAGTCCTACGGATTACTGACGCTGAAGTTGTTACCGGTGGGAATTATAGGTCTGGTTCTTGCATCACTGTTTGCCAACACCATGTCAATGACATCATCCGATATTAATACCATTTCGGCAGTGATAACCCGTGATATTCTTCCTATGTTAAATCCGAAACTTAAAAAGAGTACAATTTCATTGAGAATTGCACGAACAACAACTTTTTCATTTACTCTGGGAACAATTATAATAGCCTCGCAATTTCAGTATTTTGGAGGTGTACTGGGATTGATTGTTGAATGGTTTGGTGCCCTTGTGGGGCCTGTCGCCATACCTATGTTGTTCGGAATGCTGCCTTTATTTGCCAGGTGCGGATCAGCAGCGGCAATAACTTCAATTGTCCTTGGTTTTATCACTTTTATTATAACCAGGATATTTCCGATTGACATTCTTGCACTCTCTGTTGCCCTGCCCGTTATGGTCTCAACCCTGACATATGTGATAATGGGACTGCTGAACATTAAGAAGCCGGTTCCCGGGAGAGTACAGGAAATGCTGGATTCAATTAAATTCCGGTCATAACCATAGTTGTAATTAACGGTATAATATGCAATGATAAGGCTGACAGGAAATAGTATGATAATCGCAAGAGATTGCATAAATGACAAGATATTAAAATATAGTAAAGAGTCTGATTCTTTTACGGAGCAGAGTTCTGCCAAAATCAGCCGGGAAGATATGCCCTTTATCGGTCCCGGACTTATAGATTTGCATATTAACGGAGTGAACGGGGTTGATTTCAATGATACCTCTCTGAATGATGAAGGCCTGCTTTCCGCCACAAAATATCTTCTTGGTATGGGGGTTACTGAATTTTTCCCAACAGTTATTACCAATTCCGTACACAATACCCGGCAGATCCTGTCGGCAATTGACAAAGCATGCCTTGCACAACCATTGCTGGATCAATGTATTGGCGGAATACACCTGGAGGGCCCGTTTATATCCCGATCTGATGGTTACAGGGGTGCTCATAAAAAGAGTTATGTCATGGCACCTGACTGGGATCTGTTCTGTAGTTTTCAAAGGGCTTCGGGAAACAGGGTAAGGATTATAAGCCTTTCTCCCGAATGGGATAATGCAGTTGATTTCATTAAAAGGGGTAAACAGGAAGGTCTTCTTGTGGCAATAGCACATTCCCGGGCAGACACACGTCAGGTTCAGGCAGCCGTGGAAGCCGGAGCCGGCTTGTCTTCCCATCTGGGGAATTCCCTTCCGCTTATGATACCAAGGCATCCCAATATTATATGGGATCAGCTGGCAGAGGACAGACTTTATGCCAGCATCATTGCCGACGGTTTTCATCTTCCCGATTCTTTTATCCGGGTGGTGTTAAAGACAAAAAAGAAAAAAACTATCCTGGTAAGTGATGCAACCCACTTTTCCGGCTTGACCGCGGGTATATATGAAACCCATATTGGAAATGAAGTGGTTCTGGAAGAAGACGGGAGACTGAGTATAAAAGGGAGCGGGGGATTGCTGGCAGGTGCTACAAAGCTTTTAACAGAAAATGTACAGTACCTGATAAGTAAAAAACTTGCTGATACCGGAAGGGCCTGGTATATGGCATCGGTCGGTCCGGCAAAGTTACTGGGATATGAAAACCGGCAGGCAGTCAGCAGAAGCGGTGACTTTGTACTGTTTAACATCAAAGATGGCAGAATTGTTATTTACAGGGTATATAAAAATGGTAAGCCGGTATGGAATGGCCGGAAATAGTAATATGCAGGATAAATTAAGATACATTAAAAGCAATATACCGGCAATTGAATAAAGACTGCAACCAGTATTGGAGATTGAGGGACAGAACCAGAACCGCAACCAAATCCGGACTTAAATGCAATTGTTAAATCCGGAACTAAATAATATCTGAATAGTTATAGCTTAGTTTAAAAGATTTATATTTTATTGATTTTTTAATTAAACCATAATCCAATGTTACAACCTCTTAAGTCATTACAGGCAGATAAGCTCAGGGTCAGAATTTACGGACGTGAGACAGAGATGGGCCGGGCTGCTGCAGATTTCACTGCATCCCGTCTCAGTTCAATTATCGGCAAAAAGGGTTCGGCTAATCTTATACTTGCCACGGGTACTTCACAGTTCTCTTTTCTGGAAGCTTTAAAACAAAAAGATCTGGATTGGAATAAAATAACTGTTTTCCATCTTGATGAATACATAGGTATTTCTGAACAGCATCCTGCAAGCTTTCGCCGTTACCTCAGGGACCGCATACTTGATATTGTTTTGCCGGGTAAAGTTTATCTTATAAACGGCGATTCTCAAAACCTGGAAAAGGAGATGGCGGTATACGAAAATCTGCTGAAAAAGCATCCTGTCGATATTGCCTGTATCGGTATAGGTGAAAACGGTCACATAGCCTTCAATGATCCCCCGGTGGCAGATTTCAAAGACCCCTTATGGGTTAAGGCTGTTGAACTGGATGAAGCATGCCGGAAACAGCAATATGGTGAAGGGTGGTTCTCTTCACTTGATGATGTTCCCAAAAAAGCAATTACCCTTACAATAACAGCTATTATGAGTTGTGAAACCATAAGCTGTACAGTACCCGGTAAGCGTAAAGCCTGGGCTGTACATAATACCTTAAACTCAGAAATCAGTGAAACCTGCCCTGCAACTATTTTAAGAAAACATGATGATGTGACATTGTTTCTTGACAAAGATGCATTTGAGGGCAATATAAAGCAGGGGGAATAATAATCCAGGGCACTTGTTATGTGTAGAGGAAAATTTTTGGCTGTTTAAGCTGTCATAATAACAGCCATCAGGGTAGCGTTG
>PXAP01000030.1 GCA_003567115.1 Bacteroidota bacterium | reverse complement strand
CTGCCACCGGTTGATGATGAGCTTCTGCCACCGGTTGATGATGAGCTTCTGCCACCGGTTGATGATGATAACGAATAAGCATTACCGGCCGATCTGTTCTATATATCAGGGCAGGATTTGGCAATAATGAATATAAAGGAGTGTCAGTATGTCATTTTATACTGACACTCTTTTTTTATAGCTGACAAAATCAGCAACAGGCACCAATAGGCAATAAAACAGAGAGTTGCAGGTATTTAAATATAACTTTTTTCTTTATATCACAGACAGGTATGCCATTTTTGATGTCGGACTTACCCTGATTTAAGCTTTTTGTTTCTTTGGCACAAAATATGATCGGAGGTAGCCAAACTTCTATAATAATATGTTTAACAATTAAAAACTTGAAAAAATGGCTGATATAAAGCTAATACCATTAAAAGACAGAGTGATTGTCGAGCCTCATGAAGCCGAGGAAAAAACTTCCAGCGGTATCATAATTCCTGAATCTGCACAGGAAAAACCCCAAAAAGGTACTGTAATCGCAGTAGGCGAAGGAAAAAAGGATGAGCCCATGACTGTAAAAGAAGGCGATGTTGTACTTTACGGAAAGTATTCCGGAACGGAGATCGAATTTGACGGTAAAGATTACCTCATTATGCGGGAGGATGATATTTTAGTGATAGAAAAATAATTATTAAACCTTATTAAAAAATAAATAAAATGTCAAAAGAGATTAAATTCAATATTGAAGCAAGAACCCTTCTTAAAGAGGGTGTGGATGAACTTGCAGAAGCAGTAAAGGTAACTCTTGGCCCGAAAGGCCGTAACGTGGTTATAGACAAAAAATTCGGGGCTCCGCATATAACAAAGGACGGGGTGAACGTAGCCAAGGAGATTGAACTTTCCGAGCCCTATCAGAACATGGGCGCACAAATGGTTAAGGAAGTGGCCTCAAAAACTGCCGACCAGGCAGGCGACGGTACTACCACGGCAACTATTCTGGCACAATCAATAATAGGAGTAGGTTTAAAAAACGTAACAGCCGGTGCAAACCCCATGGACCTGAAACGCGGAATTGACAAAGCTGTTAAAAAGGTTATTGAAAGCCTGCAGGATCAGACTAAAACAGTTGGTGATGATATAAGCAAGATTGAACAGGTAGCTTCAATTTCAGCCAACAATGACAGGTCTATAGGTGCATTGATAGCTGATGCCATGGCCAAGGTTAAAAAAGAAGGGGTTATAACTGTTGAGGAGGCTAAAGGAACCGAAACAACCGTTGAGCTGGTTGAAGGAATGCAGTTTGACCGGGGTTATATTTCTCCCTATTTCGTAACCGACACCGATAAAATGGAGAGCGTTCTTGAAAACCCCTATATACTTATATCAGACAAGAAAATATCAACCATGAAGGATCTGATGCCTGTTCTTGAACCGGTGGCACAGTCAGGACGTCCGCTTATTGTCATTGCAGAAGATGTTGATGGTGAAGCACTGGCAACCATGGTTGTGAACAAGCTGAGAGGCTCCCTGAAAATAGCCGCGGTAAAGGCTCCCGGATTTGGTGACAGAAGAAAGGAAATGCTTGAGGATATTGCTATACTTACCGGAGGAACAGTAGTTTCAGAAGAAAAAGGCCTGAAGCTGGAAACTGCCACCATGGATCTGCTTGGAGAAGCAGAAAAAATTGTGGTTGACAAGGAAACCACCACCGTTGTTAACGGCAAGGGTGAGAAATCAAATATTGACTCCAGGGTCAAGCAAATCAAGACTCAGATTGAAAATACCACATCAGATTATGACAAGGAAAAACTACAGGAGCGTCTTGCCAAACTGGCCGGAGGAGTGGCTGTTCTTTATATAGGTGCCGCCTCAGAGATCGAGATGAAATCTAAAAAAGACCTGGTTGACGATGCGCTCAGTGCCACCCGTGCAGCAGTGGAGGAGGGGATTATTCCCGGAGGTGGTGTAGCCTATTTAAGATCGATTAAATCACTTGATAAACTCAAAGGTGACAATGAAGACGAGAATACAGGCATTGCAATTGTAAGAAGGGCCATCGAAGAGCCTCTGCGTATGATTGTTGAAAACGCCGGTCAGGAGGGATCCATCGTTGTTCAGCGTGTAAAGGAAGGAAAAGATGATTTCGGATACAATGCTTTCACCGACAAATATGAGAATTTATACGAATCAGGTGTAATCGATCCTACCAAAGTAGCCCGTATTGCTCTTGAAAATGCCGCCTCTGTTGCAGGAATGTTCCTTACAACAGAATGTGTGATTGTAGAAGAGAAGGAGGAAAAGCCGGAACCACCTATGGGCCCGGGAGGTGGAATGGGCGGTGGAATGGGCGGAATGATGTAACGAATATGCCCGTGCACTTAAAAAGAACCCTTTCCCTTACAGGAAGGGGTTTTTTTAATTTATCTTTAAAATCCGCATACTTTGGGCGCGGTCATGTCCCGGCCGGGCTTTGCCCGAAAGGACCGTGTGATTTAAAAAATCAGCGGTGCGAATAAAACCGGGGTTAAAGCCACCATACTTTGCTGGTGGATAATCCGATTTTAGCGAATTTTTTACTAACCTGAACAATTCATAAATTTAGAGATTTCCTTGAGCTTTCGAACTTTAGGTACTAAAAATTTTTGCCGCAAAGATACCAGGGCGCTAATTTTCATCAAGATACAAATATTTATGAATTAATACGGCTAAGATCATTTACGGTAATTTGAATGGAATATTTCAAAACATTTTAAATTCAATTAACTTTGAGGTTTATTCATAAAGTGATTCAATTGGCGTAGCCGATTTCACATGTGAAGCTTCGCTTCGGGGCTCTGCCCCGGACATTTTATTTATATTAAATTATATTAACAATCTGCCTGCGCAGATCAACAAACTGATTTATTAAAATGCAGACCCTTCTCAAAAAAACAGAAATTATACCGGATCAGTTACCTGCAGTTTATCTTGCCGGTAAAACCGGCGAATTTTCAGTATGCGGTTTTTCTGATGCTGAACTTGATTATATCAGAAGAAGGATCGACAGGGGTGACGACCTTATATTTATCAATCACTTAAGCAGATATACCTGCCTGGTTATTAATGATGAAAGTAAATCTTTTTTCAGTCAGCTCGAGTCCGTCCGAAAACTGTCTGCCAGGGTTCATTCAATTGTAAAGCAACATGATCATAAGGAGCTTCTGGCAGGCGATCTGGTTCATGATCCTGAACTGATCTTTGCTTTTGTTGAGGGACTGGTTATGAGTAATTACCGGTTTGAGAAATATGTTACCAGTCCGGATAAAAAGGCAACTTTTCCTGAGGTCATTTCCATATATTCTCCATATTTTCAGGATGAGGATATGGTGAGACTTCAGGCGGTGTGCCAGGCTGTTTACTTTACCCGTGACCTGGTAAATGAACCTTTATCTCATCTCAATGCTGTTGGCCTTGCTGAAAAAATAGCGGCACTGGGCGGCAAAGCCGGTTTTTCGGTTGAAGTGATGAATAAGGAGAAGATCGAAAAGTCGGGTATGGGTGGCTTGCTGGCTGTAAACAAGGGTAGCGTTGATCCTCCGTCTTTTTCTGTTCTGGAATGGAAACCTGACGACCGGATTAATGAAAAACCTTTTGTTCTGATCGGTAAAGGAGTGGTTTATGATACGGGGGGACTGAGCCTTAAGCCTACCATGAACAGCATGGATTACATGAAATCTGATATGGCTGGTGCGGCGGCTGTAGCAGGGGTGTTATATGCCGTTGCCCTCAATTTTTTACCTGTTCATGTTGTCGGACTGGTACCTGCAACTGATAACAGACCCGATGGCAATGCCATAGTTCCGGGCGATATAGTCACTATGTTTGACGGAACGACTGTTGAGGTTATGAATACCGATGCAGAAGGCAGGCTTCTGCTTGGAGATGCCCTGAGCTGGTCAAAAAAATATGACCCTGAACTGGTAATAGATCTGGCTACCCTTACCGGATCTGCTGCTGCTGCTACCGGTACACAAGGAATGGTGGCAATGCAAAAATCGGCTGAAAAATGGTATTCTGCTCTTGAGGAAAGCGGGTTTTTCACTCATGAAAGGCTTGTGCAGTTTCCCCTGTGGGAAGAGTACAAGGAGATGTTAAAATCAGACATTGCTGATATAAAGAATATTGGAGGTAAGGAGGCAGGCACAATAACCGCAGGGAAATTTCTTGAACATTTTACCTCCTATCCATGGATACATCTTGATATTGCAGGAATGGCCTTCCTTCATAAGGCGGATGCTTACAGGACTAAAGGTGGCAGTGCGGTTGGAGTGAGGCTTTTGTTTGATTTTTTTTACAGGTACGCAAGTAGTGGATGAAATATTACCTGACTGATAACGGGAGAGGCAAAAATATCATCAGGCATAAATGGTTTTATATATATCTTGTGTGAGAGGTGTCTTATCAAGGCGGTTTTATTAATAAAGAGGTTTAATACTCCAGCCTCGGGGGCAGAAAAAAAACTATATGATACTTCCTGGCTCTACTCCTGGCTCTGCTCCGGGGTAGTTCATTGAAAATTTTACAGATTGCTTGCAGTCTCAAATCTTGACTAATAATTCTATTTTATGGATTCTTCAAAGATACGGGTGGGCATATCACAGGGTGATATAAACGGGATAAGCTATGAGGTGATTATCAATGCTCTTAGAAATAATGATATACTGGATTTATGCACTCCCATTGTTTATGGTTCTCCCAAAGTAGGAGCATATCATCGCAAAGCTCTTAATATAACTGATTTTAGTTTTAATAATATAAAAACTGCTCTGGAAGCCAATTCGAAACGGGTTAATATTATCGACTGCCTTGATGAAAATATCAGGGTTGAACTGGGAAAATCTACTGCTATGGCGGGTGAAGCGTCGGTAAAATCACTTCGTTGTGCAATCGGTGATCTGAAACAGGGTATTATTGATGTGATTGTTACCGGTCCGGTAAACAAATTAAATATTCAGTCGGACAAGTTTTCCTTTCCGGGCCATACAGAATATCTGGCACATGAGTTTGATGCCGGAGATGTTCTCATGATTATGGCAAGTAATATGATGAGAGTTGCGGTGGCCACCGGGCATGTACCGCTTTCAAAGGTACCCCGATTATTATCGGTTGAAATGATCACAAGTAAATTACGATTGCTCAATGACTCCCTGATACGGGATTTTGGTATCAGAAGACCCAGGATAGCAGTTCTGGGCCTTAATCCCCATGCCGGAGAAGACGGTATTATAGGAGATGAGGATAGTCAGATCATTCAGCCTGCCCTGGAGCTTTCAAGAAAAGAAAAAATAATGGCTCTCGGGCCGTTTCCTGCTGACGGGTTCTTTGCTGCCGGTAATTTTGCAAAATTTGATGCCATTCTGGCAATGTACCATGATCAGGGCCTCACTCCCTTTAAGGCACTTGCCTTTGATACCGGTGTTAATTTCACGGCAGGGTTACCGGTAGTGCGAACCTCACCTGCTCATGGCACTGCTTTTGAGATTTCAGGTAAGGGACTTGCCTCACCCGGCCCGTTCAGGCATGCCGTCTATCTGGCCTGTGATGTTTTCAAAAACAGAAAAAATCATGATAAGCTTATTGCCGGTTCTGTCGATCTTTAGGAAACAACGGTTCAGAAATATTATTATCTTTCCCTGTTAATAACCGGATAATTTTTAATATACATTTTCTGTTCAGATATAATTGCCCTGAATAACTATAAATAACCCAGGCCTATGGTAAAGATAAGCAGGCAGGAAGCATTAAACTATCATTGTAAAGGAAGGCCCGGCAAGATAGAAGTTGTTCCTACAAAACCCTACAGTACACAGCGTGACCTTTCAATGGCCTATACCCCGGGTGTGGCTGATCCTTGCAGGGAGATAAGTAAAAACCCGGAAGATGTATATAAATACACCGCAAAAGGCAACCTGGTTGCTGTTGTTTCTAACGGTACCGCGGTACTTGGTCTTGGCGATATCGGTGCCATGGCCGGCAAGCCCGTAATGGAGGGCAAAGGCCTGCTGTTCAAAGTTTTTGCCGATGTTGATGTATTTGATATTGAAATTGATATCAAAGATCCCGGCAAGCTGGTAGAGATAGTAAAGGCTATAGCACCTACATTCGGGGGCATTAACCTGGAAGATATCAAGGCACCCGAATGTTTTGATATTGAGAACAGGCTTAAGAAGGAGCTTGATATTCCTGTTTTTCATGACGACCAGCACGGTACAGCTATCATTTCAGGGGCAGCTTTGCTAAATGCCCTTGAGATTAACGGAAAGAAAATATCCGATCTGAAGGTTGTGGTTAATGGAGCAGGTGCTTCTGCTGTTTCCTGCAGCAGGTTTTATTTTTCCCTCGGAGTAAAACCTGAGAATCTTATAATGCTCGACAGTAAAGAGGTGTTGCACAAAGACCGCAATGATCTTAACAAGATCAAACAGCAGTTTGTTCGCGACACAAAGTTACGTACACTGGCTGAAGCCATTGAAGGGGCGGATCTTTTTCTGGGTTTGTCTGTCGGCGATGCAGTAACCCGGGATATGGTGAGAAGTATGGCCGATAATCCCATTGTATTTGCCATGGCAAACCCTGTTCCCGAGATTTCTTATGAAGATGCAGTGGAAGCCAGAGATGATGTGATTATGGCCACGGGCCGTTCCGATTATCCCAATCAGGTAAACAATGTTCTGGGGTTCCCTTTCATTTTTCGCGGAGCCCTTGATGTACGGGCCTCTGCAATCAATGAGGAGATGAAGATTGCTGCCTGCAATGCCCTGGCATCTCTTGCCAAAGAACTTGTTCCTGATGATGTAAATATTGCTTACGAACAGGAATATATTACCTTCGGCCGCGAATATCTTATTCCGAAACCATTGGATCCCAGGCTTATTTCTACTGTTTCGCCGGCGGTTGCCAAAGCTGCTGTAGATTCGGGTGTGGCACGGAGAAAGATAAGTAACTGGCATACTTACAAGCTGGAGCTTGACAGCAGGCTCGGATTTGATAACCAGCTGATAGGATCGCTGGTGGAAAAAGCCAAAAATGATCCCAGGACCCTGGTGTTTGCCGAAGCCAATACCCTCAGGGTTTTGAAGGCTGCCCAGGAAGTGCTGGCAGAGGGAATTGCCAGGCCCGTACTTTTGGGAAACAAGGAAATAATTAAAAAACTGACAGAGGATAATTGCCTGCGACTGCAGGGCATTCCAGTGATTGATCCGGTAAGTGATGAGGAGCAGGAAAGGAGGAAACGTTACGCTGATCTGCTTTACAAACGAAGACAGAGAAAGGGGATGCTTTATGACGAGGCTCTGGATAAAATGTTACAGAATGATTATTTTGGTGTAGCAATGATAGAAACAGGTGAGGCTGATGCCTTTCTTTCAGGTTTTTCATCCGGCTATGCCGGCACAATACGCCCTGCTCTTCAGATAATCGGCACCAACAATACAATGAACCATATAGCAGGCATGTATATCGTGATTACCAGGAAAGGTCTCTTTTTCTTTGCAGATGCCACTGTGAACATCAGGCTTTCAGCCCGGATACTGGCAGATACAACACTGCTTGTAGCCCGTGCCGTTAAGAACTTCCATATTGAACCGAAGATCGCACTTCTTTCCTATTCGAATTTCGGCTCAATAAAAGATGGAAGTCCCCGGCAAGTACATGAAGCAGTTGAAATACTTCACAAAGAACATCCGGAACTTAAAGTTGACGGTGAAATGCAGGCTAACTTTGCCTTTAACAAAGAGATGCGCAGAAAAAGATTTCCCTTTTCAAAGCTTACCGGCATGGATGTAAACACCGTAATATTTCCAAACCTCAGTTCCGGGAATATTGCATATAAAATGATGCAGGAGATAGGAGATGCAGAGGCAGTTGGCCCTGTCCTTCTTGGATTGAGGAAACCGGTACATATTTTGCAGATTGAAAGCTCCGTAAGGGAGATAGTCAACATGGCTGCAATTGCGGTTGTTGATGCACAGCGCCCGGAAAGGGAAGATGCAGTCAGTTAAGCCGCCTTATTATTACTGTTAGCGGCTTAAAACTGACGGTCTCTTCTCCAGGTGTTTTTCCATTTCAAGAAGAGGAATGCCCTCCTCTATCCAGGCCGGAGCCTCTTCTGCCTTAAGATGATGATCCAGAAATTCCATCATGCGCAGGGCATAATCTATCTGGTTGGCAGTCTTCCTCAGTCCGTGATTTTCTCCTTCGTACTGCAGCATGATAACCGGTTTTTTGAGTCTTCTCAGGGTGTTGTAATATTCGATTCCCTGGGTAAAGTCTACTGCTCCGTCTTCATCATTGTGCATAAGCAGCAAAGGAGTGGTTACATTTTCGGCATAATAGACCGGCGAATTGCGCTTGAAGGCCTCCCAGTTATCCCAGTATCCGGATGTAAGTCTTCCCTGGCTGCTTTCAAAGATGGGCTGGTTGGTGCTGCCGGTATTCCAGTATATAAGGCTGTACATGCTGATCATATTTGTCAGCGGCGCTCCTGCAACCGCAGCCTTAAATTTGTCAGTCTGTGTTATCAGTAATGATGTCTGGTAGCCGCCCCAGGAATGGCCGTGAATAGCAATATTTTCCGGATCAATTATACCCGTTTCAATTGCTGCATCGACAGCCGGCAAAACGCACCATACTGCCGACATGCCCGGGTCGTTCAGCTTATAAACAATATCAGGCATCAGCACGGCATAACCGTTACTGGTATACATTGCACGGTTGAAGCCTCCGCCGGGGAAGGAGGGCCTGGTATAGCTGTTCAGTCCCTGTGTCAGCCTTTCATATATATATACAACTGTGGGATACTGCATGCCCTCCTCGTAACCGGCAGGCAGGAAGAGAGCTGCCTGCAGGGTATCGCCCCGGTCGCTGACAAAGGAGATCAGCCGGGAACCAGGAGAGAGGGCAAAATTTTCCTGCCCGGGGTATGTTTCGGTCAGTTTGCGGGCACCTGCCAGGTTTGTGTTCCCGGAAACATAGTAATCGGGCGGATCGGAAACCGTCTGTCTTGTAAAAAAGTAGATATCCTTCTCTTCTGCCTTGCTGAGGCCTCCATATAACGCGTCATCCCAGAGCAGCAGCGATGGGTCGCTTTTGCCGCGGTCAATCCTTGCTATACCGCTTTTCTTGGTGGCTTCATCAAACACACTCATGAACAGGGGCTGTTTAAGGTCAATACCTTCCTCGTTGGGATCCAGGCGGAAACGGTACTGGTAACGCTTTCCGTTCCTCCGGCCGTCAAGGGTAATGTTTTCAAATCTTCTTCCGTTTGCGGAAACCTTCCACACGTTCCAGTTGTCCCTGATAAAGACTTCTTTGCTGTCGCTTGTCCATCCCCAGACCGGCGTGGGAGGGAATTCCACGTTTCTGTCGAACTCTTCGTTAACAAAAGAGGCTGGAATATCCTGCGTCAGATTTACCACCTCTTTGGATGAGAAACTGACAGAATAATAATTGCCTTCACTGTAATATATGAACTTTTCACCGTCGGGCGAAGGACGCAATCCAACGAGCATCCTGTGCTTCTCAAGAATCATTTCCCGCTCGCCGGTATTGAGGTTAAAAATGTATATATCAGCATAATTCTCCCCGCTCAGGCTTCCCCATAGCTCATACTCCCTGTCAGCTATTCCCAGGGCGAATTTCTGCCCGGGTGCAACATTGATTGTTCGCACTTCATCGTCTGCAAGTCGGATAAATTTATTTTCTCCGACATGGAAAAGCGAAAGGTAGCTGTAATTCTTATCGGCGGTTTCCCGGTTCTTCTGTACCGATTGCAGCCGGCTGTCCTTCCAGTGCCACAATATCAGGTCAGGTTTTTCGTCAGTGTTTTTCGGGCTATCTGCGGTTTCTCCGTTCCCTGTGCCCGAAATGGTATCGTTTACTGCCCTGGTCAGAGTATCATTTGCCGCTGTCGCGCCGTTGTCATCCTCATCTTCCTTTTCCTCCCGCTCATTGCGGTGTATCCCGAATATAAGGGTATTGAGGTTATCTGACCAGT
>PXAP01000354.1 GCA_003567115.1 Bacteroidota bacterium | reverse complement strand
TGTGCTATTACCCATGCTACACCCGCTGCATTTATAGCACAGCAGCCAGGCCGTAATATGGTTGAAGAAATTGCACTGGATTTTCTCAATACCGATATTGATGTTTTTATCGGCGGGGGCAGAGCCCATTTCGAAAACAGGCAGGATGGCAGGAATCTTCTGGAGGAGCTTGAAGAGAGGGGGTATCAGATAGCATACACCATGGACGAGGTATCCCGGGTGAGTTCGGGCAGACTGGCAGGGCTGATAGCGGAAGGGCATCCTCCAAGGTATACCCAAAACAGGGGGGATATGCTTCCCGATGCCACCGAAACGGCTATAAACATACTTAATCGTAATCCCCGTGGATTTTTTATGATGGTGGAAGGGGCACAGATAGACTGGGGCGGACACGATAATGATATTGATTATGTTGTAAATGAGATGATCGATTTTGACAGGGCTGTGGGAAAAGCCCTGGAATTTGCAGCAGAGGATGGCGAAACCCTGGTAATTGTTACCAGTGATCACGATACCGGAGGATTGGCTCTTAATGACTTTGATCCGGAAACCGGTGAAATAACAGCCGGCTGGACTACAGGCGGGCATACCGGTCTGATGCAGCCGGTTTTTGCCTGGGGGCCCGGTGCGGAGAAGTTTATGGGAATCTATGAGAATACGGGGATTTTTGATAAAATGCTGGAAGCTTTCGGGTTCAGCGAAAATTGATTAGCTGATTGCAAACTGATTGCAACCGGTATTGCCGGAAGCAGATTCTGATCGTTTTGGTACGTTTGTTCCCGGATATAGAGACCGGTGATGATAAATTGAAGAAGTATGATGTTACAGAGATTTAATTCTGTAATTTTACAGGGATAAATTTCTGGTAATGGAAAACCTGTTCGAAGGAGGGAGAAAACTGCCGCTGGTGGAGGATTTTTATTCTGTTCAGGGTGAGGGCTATCATACCGGCAAAGCTGCATATTTTATACGCCTTGGTGGTTGTGATATTGGTTGCAGCTGGTGCGATGCAAAATTCACCTGGAACAGGCTCCTGCATCCTCTTGTCAATACTGATGATATAATCATAAAAGCACTCTCCTTTCCCGCCGGATCGGTGGTTGTTACCGGCGGTGAGCCCTCCGGCTATCCCCTGGATTACCTTTGCAATAAACTGAAAAAGTATTCTCTGGAAACATTCCTGGAGACATCCGGTTCCGGTCAGCTTACCGGAGAATGGGACTGGATATGCCTTTCCCCGAAAAGGGAGATCCCGCCGCGGAATGAAATTTTCAGAATTGCAGATGAGCTGAAGGTCATTGTTTGTGACAGTTCCGATTTTGACTGGGCAGAAAAAAATGCGGAAATGGTTAACGATTCGTGTAAACTCTATTTGCAGCCCGAATGGAGCCGTTATGAAAAAGTTATTTCATCGGTAGTGGATTATGTGAAGGAAAACCCTGTATGGAGTATTTCCCTTCAGGCACATAAATTTATGCATATACCCTGACAATACTTAATCATATAACAAATGAAGCGATCGGTTTTTTCACTCATATTCCTTTTAAGCAGCATAGCCCTGCTTTCGCAGGAACTCTCAACAAGTAGCAGCCGTGCAGAAAGGTTTTTCCGTTCAGGAATCAGGCAATTTGAACTTTTAAATCACGAAGAGGCCCTTGAGCTGTTCAAACGGGCTATTTCAGCGGACAGGGATTTTTATGAGGCATATCTGCTGGCCGGTGATGTCTGCTTTGATATGGAGCAATACCGTGAGGCTGTCAGTTATTTCGAAAAGGCAGTATCGCTCGACCCCGATTTTTATCCCCCGGCCTATTACAGTATGGGAAATGCCTGGTTGGCTGTCGGAGAATATGAACAGGCACGGGATTCCTATAACAGACTGGCTGCTCACCCTGATGTACCTGAAAGGCACAGGGAAATGGCTGAACAGCAGATAAAAAAATGTGATTTTGCAATACATGCTGTAAATAATCCGGTTCCCTTTGATCCGGTAGATATCGGTCCCGCAATCAATACCGGCGATGATGAATACTGGCCCACACTGACTGCCGATGAGCAGACCCTGGTTTTTACCCGTCAGATAAAGAGAAATCCTGCCGGAAGCAGGGTCCCGGCTAATTTACGGGAGGATTTTTATGTGAGTTATTATCAGGAAGATGAATGGAGTAAAGCTGAAAATATCGGTCCCCCTCTTAATTCAGATCTCAACGAAGGTGCTCCCTCCTTAACGGCCGATGGCAGGAAGATTTATTTTACCGCCTGTAACCGGGCAGACGGAAAGGGCAGCTGTGATATTTATGCTGCAGAAAGGTCAGGTACGGGGTGGGGAGAACCCGTAAACCTTGGAAGTCCGGTAAATACCGCCGCGTGGGAGGCTCAGCCGTCCATATCCTCTGACGGGGAAATTCTCTATTTTACAAGTAACCGGGGAGGGGGAGAGGGGAAGATGGATCTGTGGTATTCCCAACTGGGTGAAGATGACAGGTGGGGAACGCCTGTAAACCTGGGGGAGGTTATAAATACAGAAGGTAATGAGATGTCTCCCTTTATCCACCCCGATAACCGGACACTTTATTTTTCGTCTGACGGACATGTGGGTTTGGGAGGCTATGATCTTTTTGTTACCCGCAGGGATGAGAAAGGGAACTGGAGTGAGCCTGAAAATCTTGGTTATCCTTTAAATACACATTATGATGAAATTGGCCTTATAGTGAATGCCAGGGGTGACAGGGCATATTTTGCATCTGACAGGATGAGCGGGGAGGTAAGGGATATATATTCATTTGAGCTCCATCCTGCCATACGTCCGCTGGAGGTTTCGTATATGAAGGGAACAGTTTTTGATGCAGACAGCCGGCAAAGGCTTTATGCAAGTTTTGAGCTTGTTGATCTGCTTACTGCTGAAACGGTTATCCGGTCATGGTCAGATCCCGGTACCGGCGAATTCCTGGTTCCGATAACAACGGGAAGGGACTATGCACTGAATGTATCCAGCAGCGGGTACCTGTTCTATTCAGATCATTTTTCACTCAGCGGGTTTGCCCATCAGACCGATCCCTATCTGAAGGATATTCCTTTGCATCCAATAAAAACAGGGGAGCGGACTATCCTGAGAAACATATTCTTCGAATTTGACAGTTATGAATTGAAGCCGGAATCTCTGGTTGAGCTGGAGAAACTGACAGAATTTATGAACAGCAATCCCGGTATCCGGATAAAAATCAACGGCCATACCGACAATATCGGTGATCCGGAATACAATATGGAATTATCGTTAAGAAGGGCAGGGGCTGTTGCCGGCTACCTTGCAGGATCGGGTATTGATGAAAGCCGGATCGAATATGAGGGCTATGGTGAAACCATGCCGCTGGCAACCAATGAAACCGAAGAGGGCAGAGCAGAAAACCGGCGCACGGAATTTGAGATTACCGGTAATCAGCCCGATTAAATTACACTGGTCGTAACTTCTATCTCCGGCGGATCTGCCAGGTGCTTCTTAACGGTACACATATCGGCTGCCTTTATTACCGCCCTTTTGTATTTTTCAGGGAAATCTTCGGGCAGCTGTATATCTATACCGATCCTGTCAATCATTTTTTTCTCCGGATTATAGTTCATCGACTGGATAAGCTTAATGCCACCGGTGGAAATTCCCCGCTGATCACAAAATGATTTTACGTAAATACCGGCACAGGTACCTATGGAAGCCAGAAAAAGGGTGAACGGTTCCGGGGCACTGCCTTCCCCGCCGGCCATGACGGACTGGTCCGTTTTTATGACCATCTCCTTATAAAGGGCATTGACTTTTTTCCCATCTTCAAAACTAATTACCATATCCATAATTTAATCTTTTTTATTATTATTTACTTTTTCCTGATTAGGTAATAAACCTGGAAAACATCCTTGAGCCTCTGAACCATGAATACAAAGATTTTTTCGGAGCAAAGACGCCAGGACGCTGATTTCTGCCAGGATGTATATATTCATGAATTAATGAGATTAAGAATAAGTTCATTTTAAAAAGCAACTATCCCTGAAAATATTTCTATTTTTGAGCTGATATCGGATATATTTTAACAGGCAGTAAAAATAACTATATTATTATGGAGTGTAAAATCGAAAAAAACAAACTGATATGTAATTGCACCTATTCATGCAGCAGAAAAGGATTGTGCTGTGATTGTCTTCATTATCACCGGAAAATGGGACAGCTTCCTGCCTGTTACTTTTCTCCGGAGGCAGAACGCACCTATGACCGGAGCATCGAAAACTACATGAACAGCCGCTAACGGGCTGTGCAGGATTGAAATAACTGTCCTGACCTGACCTGACCGGTAGCAATGTGTTTCTCCTGACATTCAGTTAAATAACTTCAGCAGGCAGATAAGGATTTTCCTTGCTAAAGGTTTATTGCAGCCTTACAGGTTGCCCTCCCCGGATGGGTGTTAATCCTGCTGAAAAATACATTTTTATTTGCTTTTGTCGGGGAATTCAGGTATGGGGGGAACCCATTGATCCCACTCCTGAATTTCCTGAAGTATCACTTCAATTGCCCTGTTGAGCTGATCGTCTATTCCCCTGAATTCTCTTGCGGGATCATTGGTAACCCGTATATCCGGCTCCACGCCATCACCTTCAATGATAAAACCACTTCCATCGGCAGCGTAAGGCGCATATGAAGGGGTAATTATGGATCCTCCGTCCATTACCGGTATTGCACCGCTGTAACCGACAACACCACCCCATGTGGTCTCGCCGATCAGTTTGCCTATATCGTTTTGTCTGAAGCGGTAGGGGAAAAGGTCGCCGTCAGATGCAGAATACCTGTCAATGAGCGATACCTTGGGACCAACATGAGTGCCTACAGGGTTTACAGAACCTTCGGCCTGGTTGGTATGCATAGTGGCATATGTCATGGTGCGCCTTAACCGTTCTATAATCATGGGAGATACATTACCTCCCCCGTTGCCTCTTACGTCAATAATCAATCCCCGCTTCTGCAGCTGCGGGTAGTAAAGCTTTGCCCACTGGTTCAGCCCGAACACGCCCATATCGGGTATATGGATATAACCCGCCTGTCCACCGCTGGCCTCATCCACCTTACGTATGTTGTTGCGGACCCAGTTGTAATAATAAAGCCCGGATTCATCTGCAATTGGCTTTACAATAACCTTGCGGCTTCCTGTTGTTTCGGGCTCATCATTGACGGTAAGTTCAACCAGGTTGCCGGCCGTATTCACCAGAAGCTGGTATATGTTGCTGACCTCACTGACGGGAGTACCGTTAACAGCAAGTATATAATCACCCTCGTTAACATCAAGGCCTATCCCGGTAAGCGGTGATTGCAGATCATCGCTCCAGTTGGCTCCTTCAAGTATGCGGTCTATCCTGGCATAACCCTGGGGGGTGGCACTCAGTTCCGCCCCCAGAAGTCCCGTGTTTATCCTCTCCGGCATGGGCCTCTCTCCATTCATAGCGTATGCATGACTTACATTAAGCTCGGCAATAAGCTCACCGATAATATAGGTGAGGTCGGTCCGGTGTTTTACATGAGGAACAAGCTCATTGTATTTTTCATACTTTGCCTGCCAGTCCACGCCATGCATATTGGGTGCATAGAAGAAATCCCTCATCTGCCGCCAGCTTTCATCATATATCTGCTGCCATTCCTCTGAGTAATCAACCCATGCTCTCATATTTGAAAGGTCAACGTGATCGGGCATGCTGATCTGTGAAGTGGGCAGATCAATGACGGCATAGTTGTTACGGTGGCGCACAAGCATCTTTTTGTAGTTTGATGAAATGCTGAAGGAGAAATCCTCTCCAAGTACAGTTTCCTCCCTTCTTTCCAGGTCGTACATCTTCATGGTGGTCGAACCTGCTCCGCGGGAACGCTCATTATAGTAAACCCTGTTCTCCACTGCCCTGACACCTGAATAATTGGACGGCTGTATCGGCAGGGATATAATCCTCTCCTGTATACCCTCCGTATCAACTCTTATATTGTTCCCTGCCCCTGATGAGGTGCTGCTCTCCTGTGCCGGTGAGGACGCTGTAACCACCTTGTCATCTTCCGGGGCAAAGGGGCCGGGGGTATCATCAGCGAGTGTTGCCAGGTATACCCTGGTCATATCCGTATAGGCATGGTTCCATTCTGTCTGGCTGTATACCGGATTGAAATCCCTTCTTGAGGTAAAGAGAAGGTATTTCCCGTCGGAACTGAAGGTAGGACCTCCCGAGGCATACCACCCTTCTGTCACATCATGTGAACTGCCTGTATGAACTTCATACAAGCATACAATATTCATATCCTGCTCGGGCCTGGTATACGATATCCAGCGGCTGTCGGGCGACCAGCTGTAATCGGACATAACCCTGAGGCCGGAATATGCAACATCGGTTATCTCTTTTGTATTTACGTCAACGATCCTGAGCCTGTTCTTTTTATCGTGGTACAATATCTTTCTGCTATCGGGCGACCACTGAAAGCCGAATATATATGTATCGCCTGCTGAGGTGAGCTGAACCGGAGGTTGTGAACCATCATGTCTCTGCATGTAGATTTCGAATTCTCCGCTTTTATCTGATACCCATGCAATATGCTCTCCATCAGGCGACCAGCGGGCATTTCTTTCATGAACACCCGGGGTTTGGGTCATATTTCTGGTTATACCGTTGTTAACAGGCACATTGAATATCTCCCCCCTGGCAGAAAAAACCAGTCTCTCGCCATTGGGCGACATGTCTGCCGAACGGATCCCATCCGACACATCCTTCCACCGGGGGCGGGCATGTATAAAATCACCGCTTATTCTTACAGGCACCTTTTCATATTCTTTGCTTTTTATATTGAACTTGTATATGAACCCACCGTTTTCAAATACAATATGATCTCTTCCCAGGGAAGGGAACTTGATGTCATACCTGGTAAAATCGGTTACCTTACTTGTCTCCCCGGTATTGGTGTTATACACGTACAGATTCATTGTCCGGTCACGGTCCGATATGAAATATATTTCATCCCTTATCCACATAGGAATTATATCCTGTGATTCATTTCTGGTAATGTTGGTAGTGGCCCTGGATACCATATCGTATACCCGGACGTCATCAGCCATACCCCCATCATAATATTTCCAGGTGCGGAACTCCCGGAATACCTTGTTAAAGGCTATTTTCTTGCCGTCAAGCGAATAGGAAAGAAAACCACCTTCCGACAAAGGTAATTGTTCGGGCATTCCTCCGTCTACCGGGACATTGAACAGCTGGCCCTTAAATGCATTGAAGGATCTTTTCCTTGAGCGGTAGGTAATATGCCTGCCGTCGGGAGTCCAGCCCATCACAATATTGTTGGGCCCCATGCGATCACCCACATCATCGCGGCCGAGAGTGGCGGTGTAGGTCATACGTTTTGGCTCCCCCCCCTCCGAGGGTATCAGGAAAACTTCGGTGTTTCCGTCATACTGGCCGGTAAAGGCAATGTGCCTGCCGTCGGGTGAAAAGCGCGGGAAAATTTCATAACCATCATGACCGGTAAGTTTTCTTGCTGCCCCGCCCGAACTGTTAACAGTATAAAGGTTTCCGGCGTAGCTGAATACTATCTGGTCGCCGTGTATGGCGGGGAATCTCAACAGCCTGGCTTCCTCCTGCGCTGTAGCAACAGATATGCAAATAAAAAACAGCAACATTGTGCTTATAATTTTCTTTATCATGGCAGATGTATTGATTTAAATGAGTAGTTAATTGATCAGGGTGCAAATATACATGAAAATTTTTTCAGCCAATTTACACGCAGACGGATGAAAAAATTTTTATGTTAAAGCGAAGCGGTTCCGACTGTAAGTCAAAATTTTGTATTTTTTGAAACAAAATTTTGGCTTTTTTTTACAGAAGAAATTTACTAAAAATGAATGCAAAACAATATTGAGAAAATAAATGTTTTTTTATTGAATTAAACGGCAATAATTATTTAAAAAGTATCGTATATACTTAGCAATGCAGGGCAAGGTATTTATGCATTGCCGGCCGGCCTTCTATTTCCGGAATTATTAAATTAATTAACGACTTTTATCTGTTTTGGTTTATGGTTGCATTATTCCGGTTCTTTATTCCGTTTTTATTTCCTTTCCTTGCATTATCTGTTTTCCAGTCCACTTTTACCGGGGTTACCCTCCGGGCAGAAACGGTAATGCCAGCCTCCCCTTTTGAAGATACTGACACATCCGGAACAATCATACCTCCGCCCTTTGCCGGTGATACCGGAGGATGGGTTGATTCTGTCTTCAGTACACTGACACCGGAGCAAAGGATAGGTCAGCTGATAATGGTTGATGCTTATTCGGACAGTTCTGACAGCCTGCATGCAAGGGATGAAGAGATCCTGAGGCTGATCGGGGATTATAATATCGGTGGACTCATTTTTATGGGTGGAGGACCTGTAAGGCAGGCCGCTATGACCAACAGATACCAGTCCGCCGCCAAAACCCCCCTTATGATCGGAATGGATGCCGAATGGGGACTGGGAATGAGGCTTGACAGTACCGTCTCCTATCCACGGCACCTTATCATGGGGGCTGTGCAGGATAACAAGCTGATCTATGATATGGCAGCGGATGTTGCCAGGCAAATGAGGCGCCTGGGAGTCCATATAAATATGGCACCTGTTCTTGATATTAATGTAAACCCCCGCAACCCGGTTATTGGAAGCCGTTCTTTTGGCGGGGACAAATGGAATGTAGCTGAAAAGGCAATGCAATACATGCAGGGAATGCAGGATAACGGAGTGCTGGCAGTAGGAAAACATTTTCCCGGTCACGGAGATACGGATCAGGATTCGCACTATACCCTGCCTGTTATCACCCATAATCGTGAAAGGTTTGATTCAATTGAGCTTGTTCCTTTCAGACATCTTATAAACAGTGGAATGGGTGGTGTTATGACTGCTCACCTGCATATTCCGGCAATTGACAATACCGATGGACTGGCTTCGTCATTATCTGAGAATGTTGTTGAAGGATTGCTCAGGGAGGAGCTGGGGTTTCGGGGACTGGTTTTTACGGACGGACTGAACATGAAGGGTGTAAGTGATTATTTTCCACCGGGCCGGCTTGCGGTACAGGCTCTGCTGGCAGGCAATGATGTTCTTCTTATCCCTTCTGATGTGGACAAGACAGTTGCTGCAATTAAGGAGGCCCTGGAGCAGGGGGTTCTGAAACAGGAGATGATCGATGAAAAATGCAGGAGGGTGCTCAAGGCCAAATACTGGCTGGGGCTTCACCGGGAGACCGCGATAGATACCGGCGGTCTGCATGGCGACCTTAATACCCCTGAATCAGAGCTTTTAAAAAGAAGGATTACAGCTGCATCGCTTACCCTTCTAAAAAACCATAATGATCTGGTACCTCTTAAAAGACTTGATACTCTTAATATTGCCACCGTTTCGGTTGGGAGGGGGGAAAAGACCTTTTTCCAGGAAACACTTGAGCTCTATGCTCCGATGGAGCATTTTACCGTCAGCAAATATTCCACCCTGGAAAGGTTCGATCAGCTTATGAAAGATCTGGACAGGTTTAACCTGGTTATTGTTGGTATTCATGAGGCTGACGGCAGAAGGTCAAGGCAGTATGGTATTTCTCCCCAGACTTCCTATTTTATAAGGAACCTGGCTGTCCGGAATAATTTGCTGCTTACAGTGTTTACCTCTCCTTACGGACTGGCTTTTTTTGACGACCTTTCAAATATCAGTGCACTTTTAATGTCGTACGATGACAACATCAATGCACAGGATTATTCCGCCCAGCTGATCTTCGGGGGAACCGGCGCTGAAGGGAGATTACCCGTGAATGTAACACGGGAATATGGGATTGGCGACGGTTTTGAAACCAGAGGCGGAATAAGACTCGGATATTCAATTCCGGAGGATGCGGGACTGGATTCAGGGAAATTACAGGAGATAGATGGACTTGTCGATAAAGCCATAAGGGAGAGGGCAACCCCTGGTGCACAGGTGCTGGTCGCCC
>PXAP01000311.1 GCA_003567115.1 Bacteroidota bacterium | reverse complement strand
CGTTTTCGACCGTGATATCCCTTTTGTTCTTATCACCGTCAAAATATTCGGGAATATATCTGTATAACCTGTTTCCGGGATCAATTAATTCCCGGTCATACGCCAGTCCGGCAAGCAGGGAGGTAACGCTTTTGGTGACACCCATGATATTGTCCTTTCTGCTTATATCGTCACCGCTTCTGAAATATGACTCCGACACCAGCTTGCCATTTCTCACAATAAGAAGCGATCGCGATGTAATGAATTCATTCTCGGAAAACATCATCTCATATATATCCTGCAGCTTTGCCGTATCGAATCCATGGTCTGCTGCAGCACCAATTTCCCATCCGTCGCCAATTTCGCGGGGCTCATGATTCACCGTAGTCTTGTAATTGCCATCGGGCAGGCATGACAAAAGCAGGACAATCAAAACCGGCAATACTGCTGATAAAATATATTTATCCCTGTTTGTTTTCATATTGACCAGCGCATTGCATATATATTAAACCTTAAAAAAATACTGTTGGAAAAAAAGATTACAGGCTCCGGATGCGTAAACCGGGCAAAATCAGCTTCATAACCAATACATAAAGATCTTCGTCTTGAGCGTGAAAGATCATAAGTTATTTTAAGATTTGCCCCCTGCATCCTGTCAACTGTCATAAACCCGATATCCTCATGGATCTTTTTGACATACTGACCGAAGCCGGGTAACTGGAATGTATAGTGCCTGTCAGCCGGTGATCTGGATACAGCGCCGGCCAGCGGAATGTTCAGCATGACAATAACCTTTTTATCCCTTTTTATATCATAATCAAATATATAATGAAAATCAAGACTGTATGAGGTGGTCCAGTATATATGGTCGGGATCCTCGTTTATAAACCTGTAGATCCTTGATGTGGCGGTCATATTACCTCCGGCATATGAGACACCCAATTCGGTTGAAAGACCGTCGACAGGGAAAGTCACTCCCCCGGTAATTTCAGGCTGCATATACAACGCTTCAAAGTCCAGCCTGTTCCACAGATAATCGCCACCTGCACCAAGGGTCAGGTGGCGTCGCATATAACCCTGGTCAATTACCGAAAATATCCTGAATGTTCCACCCGGTCCGTTGTACAGGAGGGGCGAAAACTGCCTGTCGGCCAGCTGAAACCATTGTGCATTAAAAGCAGCTCCGGCAGTTCTGTCCACCGGGGAGGTGACATCCGGCCGGCGCGGACCGAAATGGGGCTGAGAGACAGCCTGATAAAAGCCCGGCAGTATCAGTAATATGATGAGTAAATAACGCTTCATATGGCAAAGTTCCATCTGTCTGTTAACGGTTTTTACGTAGAAACCATGTTTTTGTTCTAAAAAAACAGAATAATTTGCTGTCTCATGCAGATCAACTCCTGCTTGGGTAAGGTCGATGGTAATCATTCCCTTATAAGCCTTGGAAAATTGTATTAAACGGACATAGAAACGGGACATGAATCCCGCGTGGCACTGTACCTTAAAAAAATATGCAGGGAACAGGAGGATTGTCTTATAAATCAGCGATGACCTTTTCAGGGAGTGCGGGCATTTAGTCCCAGTCTGGTGATATTCATATCTTTATCATACCTCACAATAGATATCCCGTTATTTTCAAGTCCGTTCCGGTGGCCCGACCTGCGGAACAGAAAATCAGCCTGCAGAAGATCCGTTTGCATACCCGGGAGACAATCATGAAAATCCGGACCGTAATTTTTCAATGCCTGTAGAAAGTAGAACATAATATCATAGCCCCTGAATCCGTAGTGGGAAGGCTCAGTTTTATACTCTTTCCTGAATCGATAGAGAAAATTCTTTACATTTTCATCGTCATAATCAACGAAAAAAGGAGAGGCAAAATGGAGTTCCATATTGTGCAGGTATTCCACTTCTATATTGGCAAACCTTTGCCAGTCGTTCAGTCCGAAAATAGTTATATCATAATGACGGGAAAGTATATTGAGGCGCATAAGCACATCAGATACAAATGCCTGGTCGGCCGAAGGCAGAATAACTATATTCTTCTCTCCCGAAACCAGCGATTGTTCAATATTTGTAGTGGCATCCTCATAGATAACCTCCTTGAACACCAGGTTGTCAAAATCAGAATTATAGGAAAAATGTCTGTAAATATTCCTTTTGAAGATTTCAACAATATCTCTTTCAAAAAGATCATTCTTATGAATAAGTACAAAATTGGAGCTGGGGAAATTGGAAATAAATACCGAAGCCTGTTCAAGTTCAACCGAAGTAGAGGGAGTAACCTGGAAGAGATGGGGGTTTCCGGTAAGAAATTCACTCCTTGAAGTAAGGGGGGATACAATATTTACACTGTTAGCCCTGGCCCATTCAGCCACTATACTCATATTCTCGGGGTAAACCGGACCGATAATCAGGTCGCTGTTACGGAATTCAGACTCCTGAATGATCTCCCTCACCCTCCGGGTGTTCCTTTCGGTGTCATAAACGGTCAGGTTAACCGACAGGCCTGCCCTTACAAGCGAATCAATTGCCAGGCGGGCCCCTTCATAAAACTCCAGGAAAGGTATGGTGGCATGATACAATTCATCGGTAGTTTTTACATAATCCGGATAAAGTGAATCAATTACAGCTTCAGCTTCCTCTTTATCCAGTGTATCGGGCAACTCAACGGGATAATTCCGGTCTACAAAAAAAGGCAGCATCAGTGTTACATTGAACGGTCTTTCAAATTCCCGGTACTCAAAATGAATGCATTCTGCATCAACCATTATCTCCGGGTCGTAAAGGTCAGTCTGCCACAGGTCATCTGCAATTTCGTCAGCCGGAACCTGCACATCAGGTATATCTGTCTCATCAATATCCTCATCCACATATTTTGGAATCCTTATGTACTCCCCGTATTTTAGTCCCCAGATAAGCCTCTCATTGACCCTGCGTATAGCCCTTACAGGAACATCATACTGTCGTGAAAGAGAGTACAGGGTTTCACCCCTCTCAACCTGGTGGTGTATATAATTATCCTCCTCAGAAGGAAAGCCCTCCCGCGCAATGTACACTTTCTGAGCCGGGATCCTGACCACCTGGTTGATCTGCAGCCCTTCCTCCACTCCCGGATTAAGCCTGATGATATCATCCATATCAACATTGTAGGCAGTGGAAAGGGAAAACAGGGTCTGACCTGGCTCAACAGTATGTAAAACATAATCTTCACCCGGATCATGAGGCAGAACCTCCTTCTCTTCATCTTCCGGCACAAAAGGGATTTTCAGTGCCTGGTTTGCCTGCAGTCCGGTATATATCGCGGGATTCTCCAGAAGAATCTCCTTTTGCGGCACATTATACTCCCGGCTTATGGAATACAGGGTCTGCCCCGGCTTCACAATATGGATGTAATACACTTCTCCGCCTATCACAACCTTGTCTTCGGACCTTACTACCTCGACAGGCTCTGTCTGGCCATATGCATTTAAAGATGAAGCAATACAGAGGGCTAAAACAATTATAAACCTTATATACATATAATTAAATAATTATCAAATCAATCCGGGGAATATGTAAAACGTAACAAAATTAAGAAAGTAATATAAAAGGTTAAGGCTTTTTTTTCAGTTTATCAATTTTCTTTCAAAACATATTCATCATATTCCAGCTCAAACCTCAGTTTATGCTTTGATTCCTCAATAGCCAGCGAAAGGAACAGTGATTTCATTTCATGGTTAGGCGCCCTTTCTGAAAGATCGGAGTAGAGTTTAAAGGATGCTTTTTCCCTTTTCATGGCCAGTACCAGGGCATCCCTGTAGCTCATATCAGGTGACGGCTTTATGCTTATAAGGTAATCGGCTATCTGCAGATCCGAAACTTCCTTCTGTTCCATATCATACAATCGCTTTTCCTTTACCTCTGTGAGACGGGCTTTATGACCAATCTCCTCACCGGCAAACTGCTCAAATACCCGTTTCATATCGGGGGTACGGGCATTTTTTGCCAGTTCCTTATAAAAATCCACCGCATCCTGTTCCTGGCCAATTGCAAACTCCAGAATATCGTCAACAGAACTGAACTGCTTCATGGTAAAGAGTCTTATCGGTTAAATTTAACTTAATAACACACGTCCTCAGAGCATGGTCATGTTTTTGCTGGGCCTGGCCTGAAAGGCATGTGCAAATTAAATAATAAAATCTTATGCAATGATAACCATTATCGCGTTCAATGCCAAGTATTTTATGTGTCTGTACCTGCAAATGCTGTCCCGGGATAATACCCCGGTTGTTTAATTACAGATATTGATATATTTATATTGGTCAAACCCTCATGATTTGCTGACCCGTGATAATATCAATGTTAACAATCATGCAATATATGTGCATATTTTATCTGGTTATTCAGCTTTTTTTAAAAGAATCCTCAAATTCCTGGTCAAAACGCTTAACAAGGTAATCGCAACCATGATTGAACAATCTGTGATAGTTGTCCTGCCCGGTAATCCTGAAAACCCTCTTCTTTGTCTTTTCTGAAAAGGAAAGAATTGAAAATATCTCCATCCTGACATCTTCAAGGCTGTTGCTTTTCTCCTTTCCAAAGGCCTTAAGCAGTGCAAGCAGTTGACTGTATCCGGTATATCCGGAAGCCGGATTAAAATGTTTTTCAAACTGCTGGATAACCCTGCCGGTATTACTGTAAGTACCGCCCGTTTCCAGGGGCAGTGAAGCCGGAAGTATCAGGTCGGCCAGAGAGGCTGTTTCACTCATGAAGAAATCCTGGACCATGAGAAAACCGGCGTTATCCAGCCATTTGCCCACCATCTTTTTATCTGTCGCACAACCTGCCGGATCTTCACCGAAGATGAACATGTTTTTAATGGCGGACGACCGGAGCAGATCTAAATGATCCTTTCCGGCAGGTTCCGGGAGGTGATCAACATCCCATATCTTCCTTATATGTTCTGCCGATTCATCATCATGCCCTGCAGCTCCCGGCAGTATGCTATCAAAAACACCCATATCAAACAGCCCCTGCGAATTGTTCTTCTCCTTCAACGATATAAGTCCCATCGATATTTTACCGGCTTTGCCCGTTATCATTGCCAGATTATGAAGTTCGATGCCGGTATTTGCAGATACCTCCTTTTCGGAAAAAACCAGTATGGCATTCCTTTCCTTATTGTAACGCCGGGCAAAATCTTCAAAGAGTTCCCTGCAGCAGAAACCGGACGATTCAAGGAGAAGATCAAAATCTTCCCTGAGGAGTTCATTTTTATAGTCATCAAATCCTGAACAGTTATCTCTTATAAACAGGGTATTCTCACTATTCCCGGAAAGGTAATAATGGTTAAGGGCCTTTACAAAATGATAGCAGGACTTTATTTTCCATACCTTATCAACCTTTTGTTCCATTGAGGAGGAGCTGCGGGAGGTAATAAGTTCGACAGGCACACCGTCGACCTGCCGCAGCCTGTTTATGGTATACCCGGGAACGGCATTATCGGTATTTATCTCAGATCCAAGCAGGTATATCCTGGTAGCCCCTTCCAGCTGATCAAGCGGGGTATTATCAAAAGAACTGCTCATATAGCCGGTACCGGAAAAGAGATAATGAAAACTGTTCACATTACTGGTGCCCGCACCTGCCCTGGCAAGCTTCTGGATAAGATAAAGTTCCTCATTTGAAAGACGTGCTCCCCCGTAAAATGCATTCTCATCGGGCTTAACCGACATTATTTTTTCCCTGATGATCTCAAACGCCTTTTTAAATGATATCTCCCTGAACTTACCGTTTTCATTCAGCAAAGGTTTGGTTATCCTGTTTTTGTCATTCAGGTAACGATACCCGAACCTGGCATAGCGGCATATGTTACCCTCTCTGTTAACAACTCCTTCACTGCCGGTAACCCTTAAAACATAACCGGATTTATGGTGAATATTCATTTCACAACCGATGGAGCAGTAATTGCATATTGTCTTAACGGTTTCCCATTTAACAGGGGCAGGCTTGAAGGGGACATTTTCGGTTATTGCCCCTGTGGGGCAGGTTGATATACAAAGACCGCATGACTCGCACCTGGTATCTTTCAGCAAATCTCCCATGCTGGGTGCCACGTAGGTGTCAAAGCCCCTCTCCACCAGTCCCAGAGCCACGGCACCAACCAGCTCCCTGCATATCCGCACGCACCTGGCACACAATATGCACTTATTGTTATCTATCTCAATGTAGGGATGGGAATAGTCAGGTTCATATTCATGGAAATCACCCCCGTACTTTTTCTGTTCTGCTTCGTATTCTGTTGATAACTGCTTGAGGTCGCAGGTATAAAATTCCGAACATCCGCATTCAAGACAGCGTGCCGTCTCCTTAACTGCAATCTCCTCATTTTCATAACCAAGCTCAACCTCATCAAAGTTATTCCGTTCTTCCGGTGCCATCACGGGCATCTCCTGCCTGAGCTGTTTCCTGTAACGGTTGGCCAGCAGGTCGGGTGTGAACTCCCGGAAATTATCCTTCCTGCTGATGAATTCAGGTTTTTCAGGTTCAACGGGTAATCCGGACAAATATTGATCGCAGCTGCGTGCTGCTACCCCGGCCTGTGCTACAGCCTCTATTATTGTGGCCGGACCGGTTACACCGTCACCTGCTGCAAAAACCGAGGCTATGCCGGTCTGCAATGTCACCGGGTCTGCCACTATATCACCCCATCTGTTGACCTCCAGTTTTCCCCCGGAGGCATTACTGTTTATATCATCCAGAAAATCAACCTCGGTCTTTTGTCCTATGGCTGCAAGGATATAATCAAGCTCAATCTCAAACTCCGAACCCTCTACCGGTACGGGACGGCGGCGTCCCGATTCATCAGGCTCACCCAGTTGCATCCGGATACAGGTAACCGACTTAACTGCCCCCTTCTTATCCTTGTTTACCGACACGGGGTTTGTCAGAAACATATATTCGGCACCTTCAACAGCGGACTCATGTATCTCGATGGGATTTGCCGGCATCTCCTTTTCTGTACGGCGGTAAATTACATATACTTTATCAGCACCACACCTCAGTGATGTCCTGCAGCAGTCCATCGCCGTATTCCCTCCGCCCACAACAGCCACTTTTTTGCCTTTGAAGTCATAGCGCTGACCTGTCATTTCCATATTACGCAGAAAATCGATCCCCGAAAAAACCCCTTCGGCATCTTCTCCCTCGCAGCCAATCAGGGTACCCCGTTGCGAACCTATGGCCAGGATCAGGGCATCGTACTTATCCTTTATCTCACCATAGCTGAGGTCAGAACCAAACCGCCTTTTAAGAAAAATCTGAGCACCCAGCTCGGTTACGGCATCGACCTCCTTTTGCAGTATATCATTGGGAAGCCTGTATTCGGGTATACCGTAGCGAAGCCATCCACCCGGATCGGGGGCGGCTTCGTAAATATCGCACCGGTGACCCTTTTGCTGAAGGAACCATGCTGCCGACAGCCCTCCCGGACCCGCACCTATAATTGCAACCTTTTTCCCGGTCGGTTCGCTCACCTCCGGCACATACCGCTGCGGCGACTCCAGGTCGCGGTCCGATGCAAAACGTTTCAGGTAATCAATCCCGACGGCGCTACCCTCATCCAGCAGATTGCGCCGGCAGGCCACTTCACAGGGCCTGACGCATACCCTGCCGCAAATGGCCGTGAGGGGATTGACCTCCTTGATAAGGGCAACCGCCTCAGAATAGAGGCCTTTCTCAATAAGAGAGATATAACCCTGTACGTCCACTCCGGCAGGACAGGTCTGTTTGCAGGGCGCTTCACAATCTGCAAAATGATTGCTCACCATCAGGTCAAGAGCCGTCTTCCTCGCCTTTCTTATCTCCCCGTTATCGGTATTTATAACCATTCCCTCAGAGATCCTGGTCGAACAAGAGGGCTGGAGCCCCTGCTGCCCTTCTATCTGCACCACACATACATAACAGGAGGAAAAGGGCACCAGTCTGTTATCATTACAAAGTGAAGGTATATCAATATCATATCGCCGGGCAAGTTGCAGAACCGTTTCATCTGCCCTGCCGGTAATGTTTTTTCCGTTCAGTATAATGTTTATCTCTTCCATATTTTATTGCAGAATCTGAATATTAAAAAATATAACCGCAACCTCCCTTTCGGGGAAACTGACGCATAATGCTACGATACCGATATTGCTTCAAATTTGCATTTGGTAAAGCAAATACCGCAACGAATGCATATATCCTGGTCAATAACATGAACCTTTTTCCTTTCACCGCTGATAGCATCTACCGGACAGTTCCTGGCACATACGGTGCATCCCGTACAATTCTGCTCACTTATCTCATAGGTAAGAAGCTTCCTGCACACTTTTGCCGGGCATTTCCCGTCTTTAATATGCGCCTCATATTCGTCACGGAAATATCTTATTGTTGTCAGCACCGGATTGGGAGCGGTCTGTCCAAGTCCGCACAATGAGCTGTCCTGTATCTGATGAGCCAGTTCCTCCAGCTTACTGATATCACCCTCCTGCCCCGTTCCCTCTGTAATGCGTACCAGGATCTCCAGCATGCGCCTTGTGCCTATCCGGCAGAAGGTACATTTGCCGCACGATTCTTTCCCGGTGAAGTCCAGAAAAAATTTTGCAATATCAACCATGCAGGTGCTCTCATCCATTACCACCATACCCCCTGATCCCATGATGGCACCGGTAGCACTTAGTGAATCGTAATCCACTATGGTATCGGACAGGTATGCAGGGATACATCCTCCCGAAGGGCCGCCCAGCTGTACAGCCTTGAAATTTTTATCGCCGGGAATACCTCCGCCGAGCTTAAAAACTATATCCTTTATGGTAATGCCCATGGGCACCTCCACCAGTCCCCCGTGCTTTATTTTCCCCGCAAGGGCAAAAACCTTGGTCCCCTTGCTTTTTTCGGTCCCGTATCTTGAATATGCAGCTCCGCCATGCTGAATGATCCAGGGTATATTGGCATAGGTTTCAACATTATTAATGTTGGTGGGCTTTTTCCACAGGCCGGAGGCAGCCGGGAAAGGAGGCCTGCGCCTGGGCATGCCCCGGTCACCCTCTACCGAAGCAATAAGAGCTGTCTCCTCGCCGCAGACAAAAGCACCGGCACCCTCTTTCACGCTGATATCAAAGCTGAAGCCCTTTTTATCAAGAATATCCCTGCCCAGATATCCCTTTTCCCTTGCCTGTGCCAGGGCTGTATCAAGCCTCTTCAGGGCAAGGGGATATTCGGCACGGCAATATATAATACCTGCTGTTGCCCCGACCGCACATGCGGCAATTATCATACCCTCCAGAACCGAATGAGGATCACCCTCAAGCAGCGACCGGTCCATGAATGCCCCGGGATCACCTTCATCTGCATTGCAAATCACATATTTTTCAGGTGATTTATTGTTATATGTAAATTTCCATTTCAATCCGGTGGGAAAACCGCCTCCTCCCCTGCCCCGCAGACCACTGTCCAGAACCTCCCTGATAATCTTCTCAGGATGAATATTTTCCGAAACAATCTTTTTCAGGGCCTTATATCCGTTCCTGGATTCATATTCCCCGATATTCCCGGGATCGATCATTCCGCAGTTGCGCAGGGCAATCTTCACCTGTCCCTCCAGATACCGCCTGTCAGGAGTATCATACAAATCGGTGCAGACAATATACTCACTTACCGGGTTTTTGTTAACAATATGGCTGTTCAGTAGCTCCACTGCTTTCTCCTCATTAATCTCACCGTAAAGGTACTCTCCTGACTCATCCGTTATCTCCACCAGCGGCTCACGATAGCACATACCCACACAGCTGGTCTTTGAAAGCCGGAAATCAAGGTTCTCCGCATCTTTGACTGCCCGTATTTTTTCATAAACCTTTCCCGCCCCGGCAGCAATGCCACAGCTGCCCAGGCCGACAATTACTCTGGTTTGTCCCATTTTCCAAATATTAATATTAAATATCCTGCTCTTTTTCTTTCAGCCTGATCTCTTTTATAATCTTCACTGCTTCTTTGCCTGTAAGCTTGCCATAGGTCTCGTCACCTGTCATCAT
>PXAP01000250.1 GCA_003567115.1 Bacteroidota bacterium | reverse complement strand
TTTAAGGTTTAATTATTGAGTCCTCTTTATAAAATATTATTTTGGCGAAAATTGGTAAAATCTATAACAGGAGAGTACATAACAGCCGGGATAATAACCATGCTTAATTGAATCCGGAGGGCACATGGCATACTGTCAATGGCCGGCAGGCGATGCAACAAACATTGCCTGTTTTCCCGTCTTCAAGAAGAACAGTCGTTACATGACCAAGATACTGTCCTTCCTCCCTGTCAACCAGAACCTGCCGGGATGAATCGTAATTAAGGTCAATTGCAGGAATAGTTACAGTTTCATAGATTTTTTCATTCTCAGAACATTTCTCGCGACTGGCATTAAAATTACATCCGGCCAAAATAATCAGGGAAATAAGGGCAAACGTGATATAAACCGGTTGCACCGGAGCTTGTCGTATCATATAGAATTGTATTTAACGATTGAACATAAATAAGATACTTGCAATATCATCATCCCGTATGCGGCACATGGCTACCTGATTGTTATATCAGTACCGGCTAAACTTATCTGTGTCAAAAACCCTGCCTGCACGGTCGAAACATGTAAAATACCCTCCGTACTTTTCATCAGGTGAATGCTCCATCCAGAATGGGATTATATTCTCAAATAATTCATTCCGGTACTGCTCTGACAGTTTAATCGGGTCGATTGTCATATTTTAATCAATTTTGCTTATTCTGGTTGAATATGTATACCCCTCTATATTTTTCCGGTTCGGCAAAAACAGGCTTGCTAGAAGCGCCAGTATCAGACTTGATGACATTCCTGTTGCGCCGTAAAGCAAAAATGAAAGTTCCGTGAATCTCTGAACATAAAAAAGAACAACCATTCCGCTTATTAATCCGACAAGAGCAGCAGCACCTGAAATCCTGCGGCTAAAGATCCCCATAATAAACAGCCCTGCCAGTCCCCCGGTAAATAACCCCAGGAATGTGTTAAACTGATCCCAAAGTGAGGCAATATCCAGAGTTGCCAGCATCAATGCAACAACTATCCCTGTTAATCCCACAATCACACCGGAGATCCTTGCCGTTAACATCACTCTTGAATGAGATGCCTTTCTGGCAAGCAGTTTGTAAAAATCTGATGTAAATACTGCAGCTACAGAATTAATGTTTGATGACAATGTTGACATGGCTGCCGCAAAAATTGCAGATATAAGCAGTCCGGACATGCCAGCCGGCAGTTCTCCAACTAGGAACTGCGGGAAAGTAGCATCGATATTTGGATTGGAAATTGCCAGCCTTTCAGGATTTGAGCTGTAAAAAACAAAAAGCCCGGTACCCAGCAGGAAGAAGACTAAAGATACCGGAACACTTATTATTCCGTTCAGCCAGATACTGCGACCTGTGGCTTTTTCATTTCGGGTGGTCATATACCTTTGTACAACCGACTGGTCGCTTGTATAAAGAATCAGCGAGTTTGCCAGTCCCCCGATTACAACAACCCAGAATACAGTCCGGGTAAAATCAAACCTGAAGTCGGCCAGATAAAACTTGTCGAATTCCATTGAAGCCTGAAAAAATCCTGATACCCCCCCGTCAGAACCATAAACCATAAAGATGAATGCTAAAACCGCACCGGTAACCAATATGAAACCCTGAATGACATCACCCCACACCACGGCTTCAATACCACCACTGGTACAATAGATTATTGTTATCACACCCATAATAACTATTGACCAGTAAATACTAAAGCCTGTTACTGTATGAAGTGCCAGGGAAGGAAGGAATAGCACAATAGCTATCCGGGAAACCATAAACGAAATAAACAGTCCGGAGGCAAACCATCTTACCGCACGGTTAAAACGGAGTTCCAGGTACTCATAGGCGGTATTGAGATTAAAACGCCTGAAAAAAGGGAGATAATAATATATTACTACAGGAGCGATAAGAAGAATGCACATATTGAAAATAAGCATCCGCCAATTTGCTGCATAAGCTTTCGCTGGAATCGCAATAAATGTTATTGCACTCAGTGTGGTGGCGAATATGCTTATTCCGGCCGCCCACCATGGCATCCTTCCTCCCGCCTTAAAAAAATCTTCGGTTGTTTTACTCCTCCGCATAAAGAAAAAACCAAGCAGCAGCATAACTCCAAAATAAAGTCCAAGGACCATATAATTTATCCACCCGAAAAGCTGTTCCGAACGTGCAGTAATTGCCATGACAGGTGAATCCCGGGATCCATCTCCGGTATATCCCACCGGAATGACCAACTCCCCTCCCCGCCAGTTTGCGGAGGTTGAAACCGGTACCGGGCCATACCATTCTCCTGTCAGAAACCACTTATCGGTTATAGTATTATATGCAAGGATCTTATCGTTTATTTTACCGTTCACTGAATACCCCCCGGCAACAAGGATATGACTTGCCCCGATCGGGGCGGCAACCATAAATGATAAAGGGACTTCTTCCTTTTCTTCCCGAATATTTATGTTTCCTCTGGACACCCACGATCCTCTGTGTATATTATAGGAATAAACAGCTGCCAAAGGTTTGTATTCATGTTTTGTTTCATCAAAGGTCATACCTCCAATTGAAAAAAGTGCAGGTTCTTCTCCGTCTACCTGGGCAACCAGTGAGGCCCCGTAAATGGGAACCGGGATGCCGGTCAGTAATTCCCATCCCTGATTCAAATTATCCAGATCAATTGATAAAAGATGCCTGGATATACCGTCGCCGGATATACCCCCGGCAACATAGACAGTATTTCCTGTAACCGAAGCACTATGATACTTTAAAGGAAACGGCAATGACGGGATATCTTCTACAATTACACGGTTATGGTCTGCTGAGATAATAAACACTTTATCAGTAATACCCTCCGGTGTTTCTCCACCAATGCATAACAATCCCGAATGAACACTAACAGCAGCACCATTATGTATGGGCTCCGTTAATTTTGCCGTTTGAATATCCTTCCATTCTATATATTCTTCAGTTCTTTGCCCCAGATAAATTTTGTCGCTGATAACCTGCTTACTGGTCGAATCATGGCTTTCTGAAATATTACAGCTTCCACCCGCAACAATCATAAAATCACCATGAATACCGGAAAAAAATCCGGACAGCCCTGTCTCACCACTGTTTTTGCCAAAATCTATTCTTCCGATCTCATGCTGCCCGATTATGTTAACATCCTGACTTTGCAGGGATTGATGAAAAAAGCCAAAAAAGGAAATAATACAAAACAGCCTGATCAAATTCATTAAAAAGTAGATTTTTTGGGACAAACAGACATTAATTTGTCAGCCTCCATAGCCTTTAGATCTTCTGACAGGTTTCTGAATTTCTCCTCTTCGAATTTATTCAGAGGTGAGCGAAATTTGCCGCAATCAAGTCCGATATAACGCATAAAAGCTTTCCCGGCACGAATTCCTCCGTATTTATCCAGAAGATAAATTAATTCATTGGCTTCTTCCTGTAATTTACGTGCCCCTTTAAGATCGCCTGATTCAAATTTTTTAATTAAAGCACTGAAAAGTGGTGCAAGGTAATTGTAAGTACTGCCAACTGCACCGGTGCATCCAAGCACCAAAGCAGACAGCAGGGTCTCATCCGTTCCCCAAAAAATATCATACCGGTAATTGTCATGGCGGAGGCAAGAAAAATAATCCATCAAATCACAATGAGAATACTTTATGCCCCTAAAATTGGGGATAGTTTCACCAACCTCACACATAAATTCAAGCATGGGAAAATAAACACCGGTAAGAGAGGGGATATGATAATAATAAACCGGCAATTCTGGTACGATACCGGCAATCTCTCTGAAGAAATCAACAAGTTCCTTTATTGTTGAAGGTTTAAAATAATAGGGAGGTAAAACGGAAATAGCATATACACCTTTCTGATATGAATATAAAGCGAGTTCTCCGCACTCCCTTACAGAATTCCCTCCAACAAGGTTAATGATTTTTATCGCACCGGACTCTTTATCTGCCTTAACCCAGGCGTCCGTTACAAGCTTCTTTTCCAAAAATGAAAGTGAAACTCCCTCCCCGGTAGTTCCATTTATAAATACACCCGAAATATTGTTGGACTTAAGCATTCCATAATACAATGGAATGATGTCCGGATTCAGGTCCCCGTTATTTTTCATGGGTGCAAACGGGGCGGCAACCAATCCGGTAATTTTTTCAATTTTCATAATATTTTTTTACTGATTTATGAGTCCGGTATAAAAAAATAATCTCCGTCATCTCCCCCGGTACAAATAAACAGGCCCGGTAAATTCATATTCGATGTCATCCCATCCCTCACCGGTTATTATATAATAATATACTCCCGGTGATGCCAGGTTACCGTCAATAGTTCCGTCCCATCCCTCTGACGGATCCCTCCATTCAAATACCTTTCTGCCATGGCGGTTTTGGATAACCGCGTGAAATTGCCGCAGTGAAACCGCCCTTACCGTAAAAACATCATTATACCCGTCACCGTCGGGACTGAAAACATTGGGTACCTCAAGTTCTGAGAAATAAACCCGGATGGGTTCAGGATGCATATAAAAATCATCACAAACTTCTGAAATAGTCCGGAGCATTACAAAATATTCGCCCGGCATATCGTATTCATAGGTATATACCGGATCGGTGGCATATCCGTCAGGTAATTCAAGATTTGTAGTGTCAGGGTGGTAATAGAAAAACCATTCGTACTCATCTGCATTCTGGGACATACCTGCATCAAAATTTACTTCCAGCTGTGCTTCCCCTTCCGGGGGATTGATCTCAAATTCGGCCCGGGTTGTCAAAGGATCAACAGTTAAAGTGTAAACGGCCTCGCACGAATAATATACTACTTTCAGGGTATATTCGGTTACAACAGGCGGAGGATCCCATATGCGGGGATCAGGTCTCGCAGCAACAGGTATTTCCGGATCGGCCGACCATAAAATATCGGTTTCAACGGGAAGTGTATCCCTTTCATAGGTATATGGATCATAATAAAAAAAAGTGTCGATCTCAATGGTGCCTTCAAGATCCAGAACCCCGCAATCATACCTTGCTATTTCAGCCGATGCACGGGGGCGGTTAACAAATACCCAGGCCCTGAACAGGGTGTCCAGATCATTCCGGTCTCTTATACGAACCTGGTAACCCCCGCTTTCAAGATCCGTTATACGGGAGCTCTCACCCTGTCCGGTAATAAAAGGATCCCCAAAACCGGGAATTGAGTGCTCGTATAATGACCATTCAAAGGTCAGATCACCGGAAACTTCGTCAAAAGAAGCCGAAAGATTGCCCTTTTCATTGCAGAATATATATATATTGTCAATAAGGGTGGTGTCCGGATATTCAGTTTCATACCCGGTTTCGGCCACAGAACTGTAGCCGGCAGAACCTATCTGGGCATTGAGCACTGATAAATGCCCCGGCAAGCATATTAGCAAATAGAGCAACACCCTTAAAACCAGCCTCGGAGAATCTTTCATAAATGCTTTATTTATACCTGTAAAAATATCAATTCTTTTTCAAACCTCCGAATGTTGATAACTGGCGGATGGTTTAGTTGGAGAAAAGAGATGAAGAGGGTAATTTTACACCGGCCCGGTGAGATTCCCCGCAGCAAGGCTCAGGAGAAACAAGTCCTCAAAATAATCCTGGCATATCAATGACAATTGCGTGACAAGTTTAATCTGACAATTAACAATAAAATATGAACAGATCAATATTCGTTTATTTACTTTTATTGTTTACTATGCCCTCTACCCCTCTTGCAGGCAGAGGGGAATATAAAAGCACAATACCAACATTTTAAACCTTGAAACAATAAACGTGGGAGACTTTATTCAAGATCTTAATCCGGTACAACAGGAGGCAGTTAAAAAGATCAGCGGCCCGTCACTTATCATAGCGGGGGCAGGATCCGGAAAAACCAGGGTGCTCACCTACCGTATTGCCTGGCTGCTCAAACAGGGTATCCCTGCCTCATCGATACTGGCACTTACCTTTACCAACAAGGCAGCTGCCGAAATGAAGGAACGCGTAAGTAAGCTTGTGGGTTTTGAAGCTTCAAAATACGTGTGGATGGGAACCTTTCATTCTATTTTCTCCAGAATATTGCGCAGTGAATCAAAACATACCGGTTATTCTTCCAACTTTACCGTATACGACACCATTGACTCCAGGAATGTTTTAAAAAAAGTGATAAAGGAGCTTAAGTTCGATGAGCAGTTATATAAACCGAAAGAGGTGCTGGGACGAATTTCCCGGGCTAAGAACAACCTCATCAGCGCGGCGGCATACTCTTCACATACCGCCCTGACAGGGCAGGACAGCAAGAAAGGCAAACCACGGGTTGCCGATATATTCATGAAATATCAAAATAGCTGCCGGACTGCCGATGCCATGGATTTTGACGACCTGCTCCTTAATACCAATATACTTTTCAGAGATTATCCCGGGGTTCTCAAAAAATACCAGGATACTTTCCGGTACATCCTGGTAGATGAGTACCAGGACACAAATTATGCACAGTACCTCATTTTATCCAGGCTGGCAGAGCAAAACAAAAATATAAGCGTGGTGGGAGATGATGCACAAAGCATATATGCCTTCAGAGGAGCCAGAATTGAGAATATACTGAATTTTAAAAAAGATTATCCGGAACACAGATTATTCAAACTTGAACAGAACTACCGTTCAACAAAAACCATAGTTGGTGCCGCCAACAGTCTCATTTCCAAAAATCTGAATCAGATCAAAAAGAAGGTTTGGTCAGCCGGGGACAGAGGTGAAAAGCTGGTTATACTGGAATGTGCCACAGATCACCAGGAAGGTGCCCTGATCGCAAAATGCATAGAAGACAAAAAAAATTCTTCAGGTTGTGAATATACTGACTTTGCAGTTTTGTACAGAACAAATTCACAGTCCCGTATCTTTGAAGAGACCCTGCGACGGATGGGCATACCCTATAAGGTATACGGCAGCCTTTCATTCTACCAGAGAAAAGAGATCAAAGACCTCCTGGCATATTTCCGCCTTGCCTTAAATAACCGCGATCAGGAAGCCTTTTACAGAATAATAAATTATCCCGCCAGGGGTATAGGTAAAAACACCACCGCCAGGCTGGCCGGATACTGCAATCAGAAAGGCCTGAATCCCTGGGATGTAATCTGCGATATAGAAAAGCACCGCTCTTCTGTAAATATAAATAAAGGTGCCTCATCCAGACTCACTGCTTTCTACCGCCTTCTGCACGGATTTTCACAAAAAGTTAACAGCGGGGATGCCTGGCAGATAGCCACTCACATTGCCTCTGCCTCGGGAATACTTAAAGACCTCTTCGATCCGGGCTCCCCGGAAAATGTTACCAAATACGAAAACATACAGGAACTGCTGAATGCAATAAAGGAATTTACCGTCCGGCAGTCCGCTCTGAATGAAAACACATCTCTGGCAGCCTTTCTGCAAAATGTGTCGCTGCTTACCGATCAGGATACAGAAAAACCCGATGACCATAACAAGGTTAAATTGATGACGGTACATTCGGCAAAAGGACTGGAATTCAAACATATTTATGTGGGGGGACTGGAGGAGGAGCTTTTTCCCAATGCCTTTTCCGCTGCCTCGCCTTCAGAACTTGAAGAGGAACGCAGGCTTTTCTATGTAGCCCTGACCAGGGCGGTTTCATCGGCTACCTTATCCTATGCACAAACACGCTACCGCTGGGGAGCGCCGGTCATGTGCAGACCCAGCAGATTCCTCTCCGAAATAGATCCGCAGTACCTGGCATATCCCGATAACAGCATATACCTCAGTGACGGGGCCGGCAACAGGGAAACCGGCAACAACAAATGGACATTGAACTCTGAAAGGTTGATCAGACTGGAAAGTGCAGAAAGCAGAACTGATCCTGCCTTGTCCGGATACTATGATAAAAGCCGGTCAGAATCAGTTAATTCAGACCTCAACAGCACCACTACCGGTAATCAGGACAGAAATATTTCCGGCAACACACAGTCCGGATTACACTCCGGCATGATTGTTGAACATGAACGCTTTGGAAGGGGAAAAGTAATCAGTGTTGAAGGCCACCCCCCTAACACCAGGGCAACTGTGCATTTCACAACAGCCGGTCAGAAACAGTTACTCCTCAAATTCGCAAAACTCAAAGTAATACCTCATAATTAATATTTATTATCCTGTATATTTAATAACTGGTACAGGGAAGAGGCAAAAAAACCGATGAAACACCCGTGTAAAAAATTTTACACACATGAAAACTATTTTTTAATCAGATATTTAATAAATTTGCAAAAAATAATTCACAATGGAAGAAGATCACACACATATTACCCATGACTATAACACAAGCAGGGAGAAAATGGTTATTCCCGAATACGGGCGAAATATCCATAAGATGGTTAAGCATATTATCACCATTGAGGACAGGGAAGAACGCAATAAAGCAGCAAGAACCATTATAACAATAATGGGCAATATGAATCCCCACCTGCGCGATATCAATGATTTCAAACACAAATTATGGGATCATCTGGCAATTATATCGGATTTCAAACTTGATATCGACTCCCCGTATAAGCCACCGGAAATTTCCACCCTTACCGAAAAGCCCAGACCTGTTGAATACAATAATTATCCGATACGTTATAAACATTACGGCAGAATCCTGGAACAAATGATCAAAGCTGCCACGCAGATGGAAGAGGGGGAGCATAAAGAATCCCTTATTAGCCTTATAGCCAATCATATGAAAAAATGCTATCTAACCTGGAACAGAAGCCAGGTTACAGATGATATAATATATGATGACCTCAGGGAACTTTCAGGAGGGAAGCTGGACAGGGGATCCGAGGTAAAACTGTCTGAATCAAGGGATATATTGTCCCGGGCTAAAAGAAGGAAGGCCCCCAGAACATATAACCCGAAACATCAAAAGCGTTAACGGGGCTTAATCATATCACTTTTTTAAACTATTTTAATCCCCGGGCTTTATTGACCTGCGGTCAATCTTAGATGCAAGCAACATAGCATCAGTTCAGTAATTACCTGATGTGGCATTGACCTGCGGTCTATTTTACATGCATTATTTTTTTCTTTCAGCAATATATGCCAATTGTAAAATTCATGCATTTTTGTGTTACTAATTATCATGCGTGATTCATATAATAAATAATTTCAGCAATTATGGCTTCATTCGAAATCCGGGGAGGTTATCCCCTCAAAGGAGAACTGTCGGCCCAGGGGGCCAAAAACGAAGCATTACAGATTATTTCCGCTACTCTTCTTACACCCGAAAAGGTTATTGTCAGGAACATACCCGACATACTGGATGTTAACCGGCTTATTGAGCTGATGCAACAGCTGGGGGTCAGGGTAACCAGAATAAAAGCCGGAGAATACCAGTTTGAGGCTGATCAGGTAAATCCCGAATACCTGCTTACCGACGATTTCAGGATAAGGGCTACCAATCTTCGCGGATCGGTGATGATTATCGGGCCACTTCTTGCCAGGTTCGGCAAAGCATATATGCCAAAGCCGGGAGGTGACAAGATAGGACGGCGCAGGCTGGACACCCATTTCACCGGATTCATCAAACTTGGAGCCAGATTTGAATATGATATCAGGAATGATTCTTACCGGGTTGAAGGAAAGAACCTCAAGGGTACATATATGCTGCTTGATGAAGCATCGGTCACCGGTACGGCAAATATAGTTATGGCCGCTGTGCTGGCAAAAGGAACCACTACCATATATAACGCGGCATGCGAACCTTATCTTCAGCAATTGTGCAAGATGCTCAACAGGATGGGTGCCAGAATCAGCGGGGTGGGATCCAACCTTCTTACCATTGAAGGTGTTGATAACCTTGAAGGGACCGAACACTCCATTCTGCCTGACATGATAGAGATCGGCAGTTTCATCGGGATGGCAGCAATGACTGAATCGGAGATCACCATCAAGAACGTATCATATGATAACCTCGGTATTATTCCCGATGCATTCAGGCGCCTGGGGATAAAACTGGAAAGAAGGAATGATGATATTTACATACCTGCCCAGTCACATTATGTAATAGAAACATATATAGACGGTTCCATAATGAACATTGCCGATGCTAT